>CAYUAM010000028.1:0-12726 GCA_964442805.1 uncultured Anaerolineales bacterium
TGAGGCCGTGCTAGACGGGGAGCTAGCGGTGCCCTGTACCCGCAATCCGCTATAGCGGGGTCGAACTCCCCCTTGAGGGACCGGGCGGCGGAACTGCTGGGGAGAAGTGGCGTTGAAGGCTGGGTCCTGCGCAGCAGAAGCCTACGAACTCCGTCAGGTCCGGAAGGAAGCAGCGGTAAGTAGTCCCTTCTGGGTGCCGCAGGGCTACCTGGCTGGAGCCAACTGGCTCCGGTAAGCCGTGCGCACCATCTCGACGGGGGGTGCACGGCCTCTTTCCCTGAGGGGCGGCCCGACCTCTGCCCCTCCATAAATCGAGGTTCATTCATTTGTCATCGGAAAGCGCTATCCCAAGACCTATTTCCACCGGGGTGGAGGCGACTTATCCCGTCGTCCGTTGGCGACCCAGGGTAGGGTTGGTAATCCTCACCCTCCTCTTGGTGGCCTTGGCCGCTATGGGCCACGGCTACCTGACCACCCAGAGTGGGGTGACCTTCTCCCTGGACGGCCATCTCTATACCGTGCGTACCCACCAGACCACTGTGGCCGCCCTCCTCGATGAATTGGGCATCCAGATCGAGGAGGAAGATATCGTCCTCCCTAGCCTTCAAGCGAACCTCAGGGAAAGCGGTGAGGTCATCGTTCAGCGAGCCAGGCCGGTGGCCCTGGAGGTGGACGGCCAGACCCTCCATCTCCGGACCCATACCCAGAGCCTGGCCGACCTATTGCGGGAGGCAAGGGTGACCTTGAGCCCGCAAGACCAGGTCATGATGGAAGGATTGAAAGTGGACGCTAAGGCCCCCCTCCTCTGGAAATTACTGAAAAGGAAGGAGACAACAGGAGGAGGAAGCATTCCCCTAGAGACCGATCCCCCCTTGAGGATAACCATCCGCCGCGCCATCCCTCTCGAACTGTCCGACGATGGGGTGCCATCTACGGTCTGGAGCGTCGCCTCTACCGTGGGGCAAGCCCTCAACGGCGAAGGGGTGGCCATCTATCTGGGGGATCGAGTTCACCCCAATTTGGGCACGGCCCTCTCCACGGGGTTGCAGGTTTATATCCAACGGGCCAAGCCCGTAACCATCCTGGCCGATGGTCGGCGCATCGTGGCCCGCACTCAGGCCCAGTCGGTGGTAGGGGCCCTGCGGGAGGAGGGCCTCAACCTGGTGGGCAAGGACTACACTATCCCCCCTCGGGATGCCGTAGTGGCCGACGATATGACGGTGAAGGTGATAAGGGTCCAGGAGGAGTTCCTCATCGAGGAAGAGCCTATCCCCTTCGAGACGGTATGGGCGGGCGACCCGGGGTTGGAGATAGACCAAAGCCGCCTTAACCAGAAGGGGGAGGAAGGGTTGCGAAAGCGGCTGGTGCACATCGTCTATGAGAACGGCCAAGAGACCCAACGCTTCCAAGAGGAGGAATGGGTAGCGGAACAGCCCACCACCGAGGTCATCGCCTACGGCACCAATATCGTGCTGCGGGAAGTGGAGACGCCCAAAGGCACCGCGCGCTATTGGCGAAAGATGAGGGTGTTGGTTACCTCTTACACCGCCGCCACCTCCGGTAAGCCCCGTGACCACCCCCAATATGGGATCACTTATCTGGGCTGGGAGGCCAAGAAGGGGGTCATTGCCGTCGACCCGCAGGTGATAAACTTGGGCACCAAGATCTATGTGCCCGGCTACGGCGTGGCCACCGCGGCCGATACCGGAGGGGCCATCAAGGGACGCCATATCGATCTTGCCTACGCAGAGGACCGGTTGAAATTATGGCATAAATGGGTTGATGTTTACCTTCTGGAGCCCGCGCCTCCTCCTGAGAAGATAAGGTGGATTCTCCCCTCCTGGCCGCCGGGAGGGTGAAGCCTATGGGCCAAAGCCAACTTCTCCCGGTCAAGCGCCTCCTTAAACAACACGAGATCCGCCCCAGGAAGAGCCTGGGGCAAAATTTCATAATTAGCCAAGTGTTGCTGAGAGCCATCATAGCCGCGGCCGAGATGGGGGAAGGGGATACCATCCTCGAGATCGGGGCCGGGTTGGGGAGTCTCACCCGGGCTTTGGCTGAGCGAGCCCAGCGGGTCATCGCCTTGGAGATCGATGAGCGGCTTATTCCCCTCTTGCGAGGCTCGCTGGCCGATCATCCCAACGTCCAGATAGTCTTAGGGGACATCCTGAAGATAGACCTAGAGGCCCTCTTGCCGGCCGGCTATAAAGCGGTGGGCAACCTACCCTACTATGCCACCTCGGCCATACTGCGCCGGCTCTTGGAGGGCAAGCCTCAGCCCCAACTCCTGATAGTGACGGTGCAGCGAGAGGTGGCCGAGAGGCTGGTGGCCGGGCCGGGGGCCATGAGCCTACTGGCGGTTAGCGTCCAATTTTACGGCCGGCCACAGATGGTAACTCGAGCGCCGCCGGGAGCCTTCTACCCTTCCCCCAAGGTCTCCTCTGCCCTAGTGCGCATCGAACCTCATCCCCGGCCTCCATTGCCGGAAGAGGATATCGCCCCCTTCTTCTCCCTGGTGAGGGCCGGCTTCTCCCAGCGGCGGAAATACCTCAAAAATTCGCTCCCCCAGGGATTGAGACTGCCTACAGACGAGGTGGTAGCCGCTTTGAATAGATCAGGCATAGATGAGAAGGGCCGGCCTCAGGACCTGAGCGTGGAGGAGTGGCTCCATCTATATGGGGAGATGGCCCAGGTCCTGAAGGAGAAAGGGGAGCAAAGAATATGAAAGGGCTTTGGGGGAAGGGCTCATTTTGCCGCCTGTTTGCCCTGGTTGGGGGCGAAGGTTATAATCATAAATCATGACCTTTCTGGCTTTCGTGGCCGTCTTCAGCCTCCTGATCCTGGCCCATGAACTGGGCCATTTCCTGGTAGGCCGATTCACCAAGGTGAAGATAGAGGAGTTCGGGATCGGCTACCCTCCCCGCCTCTTCACCCTCATGGAGCGGGGCGGGGTTAAGTACACCCTGAACGCCATCCCCATCGGGGGGTTCGTGCGCTTTTTGGGAGAGGACGAATTCATCCAGTCTGGCGGCCTGGCCAGCCAGAGCAGGCTGGTGCGGGGGAGCGTCTTCGTGGCCGGAGCGGCCATGAATATGATCTTGGCCGTGTTTCTCTTTGGCCTGACCACGGTGGTGGGGGAACCGGTGGCCATAACTGCGGTGGAGGTGGCGGAGGCGGCACCCGGCTCCCCCGCCGAGGCGGTTGGATTACGGGTGGGCGATATCGTCCTGGCCATCGACGGGTTGGAGGTCTCGGACTCCGCTGCCCTTCAAAGGTACACCTACCAGCGGTTGGGAAAGGAGGTCTCCCTCCTTTTAGAGCGGGAGGGGGAGAGGTTGACCGTGGCCCTGACTCCACGGCCTGACCCTCCGGCGGGGCAAGGGCCCATGGGCATAACCATGCATACCGTGGTTAAGGGCACCGAGTTGGTAAAACACAGCGTCTGGGAGGCTATACCCCTAGGCTTCTCCCGCACCTCGAGGGCGGTGGACGTCATCGCTTTGAGCGTCATCTACATGGCCAGGGGGCTCATAGCCCCCCAGGTGGCGGGACCCATCGGCATCGCTCAGGCCACCGCTCAGGTGGCCCAGATGGGCCTCCCCTTCCTCCTTCAGTTCACCGCCTTTTTGAGCGTGAACTTAGCCTTGATCAACCTCCTCCCCTTCCCTGGGCTGGATGGGGGACGGCTGGCCTTCGTCATCCTGGAGGCCCTGCGGGGTGGCCGAAAGATAGACCCCCGGAAGGAAGGGTTAGTCCACCTCATCGGCATGTTCCTTCTCATCGGCCTGGTAGTTATAATCTCCTATTTCGATATCTTGCGGGTCTCGGGAGGGCTATAGACCATGGATTGGAAAGTCTTCGTTTCCGCTTTTGCCTTGATCTTTTTGGCTGAATTGGGGGATAAGACCCAACTGGCGGCCGTGGCAATGGCGGCTCGTTCGCGATCGCCCTTGGCCGTCTTCCTGGGGGCCGTGGCTGGCTTCGGCCTCCTAACCCTAGTGGGGGTGGCCTTGGGTGGCGTCATAGCCAAATATATCCCTGAAAACTACGTACGGCTAGGCTCCGGAGCGCTCTTCATCCTCTTCGGCCTGCTCATCATCCTGGCCAAAGGATGGAAATGACCTATCGGTGGTGCGGGGCTTCCCTTCCCTCCGAGGCTGGGAGCCCTGCGGTTTTTCCACCCCTGGCCTCTTAAGGTCTCTCCCTGAGACGATTTGACGGGGTGGGTTAATTATGATACGATTATCAAATGTGGGGACGTGGTGTAGCGGTTTAACATATCGGCCTGTCAAGCCGAAGATCGCGGGTTCGAATCCCGTCGTCCCCGCTGATAACGTCTAGAAAGGCGTCGGGAGGGCCCCTTTCCTCTCGATGCTTTTGTTTACCTGAAAGACGGACCCGATTTCCCTTTTTAGGGAGCCAAACGACTTACCTCCCGCCCCTAGCACTAGTCAAAGCCTTCCTTTTCTGCTATTATTTTGAGGATGGAGTGGCCAATAGGGCGAGGCTGGGTTCAGGCCTGAAGGCCTCGCCCTCCTTTCGCCTTTTATAACCGTGAACAAAGGGGAGGATCATGAACGGAGAAGTGGTCATCGTCAGCGCGGCGCGTACTGCCATCGGCCGATTTCAAGGGAGCCTGTCCACTATCCCCGCCCCCCAACTGGGGGGAGTAGCCATCGCTGCCGCGGTGGAGAGGGCCGGGATCGAGGGAGGTATGGTGGACGAGGTCCTTATGGGGAACGTCATCTCCGCCGGCTTGGGTCAGGCGCCGGCCCGTCAGGCGGCCCTGAAGGCTGGCCTCCCTCCCACCGTGGGCGCTACCACGGTCAATAAGATCTGCGCTTCCGGCCTCAAGACGGCGGTGATGGCCATGCAGGCCATAAAGGCCGGCGACGCCCAGATCATGGTGGCCGGAGGGATGGAGAATATGACCCGGGGGCCCTACCTCCTCCTAGAGGCGCGCACTGGCTACCGCCTGGGATACCCCATGGTGGATACTCCCCTCGTGGACGCCACGGTATACGACGGTCTCTGGTGCTCCCTGGAGAATTGGCACATGGGGATGTCCGCCGAGTTCATCGCTGAACAATATAATATCACCCGCCAAGAAGTGGACGAATACTCCCTGAAAAGCCACCAGAAGGCCCTCAAGGCCATGGATGAGGGCAAGTTCAAGGCGGAGATAGCGCCCGTCACCATCCCTCAGCGCAAGGGCGAGCCCCTCATCTTCGACACCGACGAGACCCCCCGGCGCGACACCAGCCTGGAGGCCTTGACTAAACTTCGCCCCGCCTTCAAAGAGGATGGCATCGTGACCGCCGGCAACTCCCCTGGCCTCACCGACGGGGCGGCGGCGGTGGTGGTGATGAGCGCGGAGAAGGCCGAGGAATTGGGCCTCCAGCCCCTGGCCCGCATCACCGGTTGGGCTCAAGCGGCGGTGGAGCCCAAATGGCTCTTCATCGCCCCCGCCTATGCCATCTGCAAACTCTTAGAGAGGACGGGCTATAAACTGGACGATTTTGAGTTGATCGAGATCAACGAGGCTTTTGCCGCTCAGGTCCTGGCCGATGGGAAAGAGTTGGGCTGGGACTGGGATAGGGTGAACGTAAATGGCGGGGCCATCGCCCTGGGCCACCCCATAGGCTGTAGCGGGGCCCGCGTCCTAGTCACTTTGCTATACGCAATGCGGGACCGAGGGGCCAAGGTGGGGTTAGCAGCCCTCTGCTTAGGTGGCGGCGAGGCCGTGACCATGAGCGTGGAGAGGTTATAAATGTACTTTGTGGGTGTCGATCTGGCCTGGTCTAATAGAAACGCTACCGCGGTGGCAGTTGTCGATGGCGACGGTCAAGACGGTTCACTCCTCCACTGCAAATCTGATCTGGGTAGCGACCAAAACATCACTGATTTCACAGACCAGTGCGTAGGCTCTGCTCCTGCGGTTGTTGCCATCGATGCGCCGTTGAAAGTCCCGAATGAGATAGGCTCACGACCAGTAGACAGGAAAGTCACAGAAGTATTTGGGCAATTTGAAGCTGGCGCTTTCCCAGCAAACCGTTCTCGTTTAGGCGGAGGGGTGAGGGGGGAAAGCATGGTTCAACATCTGCTGGATAGAAGCTTCGTACACAGCCCCCGCCTTCAACAACGTGACAAAAGGCAGATAGTCTTTGAAGTCTATCCCCACCCCGCTATGGTCTCCCTTTTCCATTTGGACAAGACCCTCAAATACAAAGCCAGAAGAGGCCGTAGCTATGAACGCAGAAACGAGGAATACAAAAGATATCAAGGATATCTGAGGAGCTTGGGCAATTCAGAACCCAAACTCGTCCTAGATGAAGTGATCTTGGGGAAGGACGTATCTACCTTAAGGGGTAAGGGTTTGAAGACGTACGAGGGCCTCTTGGATGCGATTTTCTGTGCCTATGTGGCCTATTATATCTGGCATTGGGGTCCTGAAAGATACGAAATCTATGGCGATGAGAAAGAAGGCTATATTATTGTTCCCATGACGCCATGGATGAAGAATCGTCTCCAGACAGCCTAGAAAGACGAAGATCGGTTCTCACAGGAGAGAAAGCAATGGATTTTGAGTTCACCGATGAGCAGCGAATGATCCGCGATATGGCCCGCCAGTTCGCCACCGAGGTCTTGGCCCCTCAAGCCCCCCTCATCGACGAGACGGAGGAGTACCCCTTCGAGACCTTGCGACAGATGGGAGAACTAGGGCTTATGGGCATCGAGGTCCCCGAGGAGTGGGGAGGCATCGGCGCTGACACCCTCAGTTACGCCTTAGCCACGGCGGAGATCTCCAAGGCCTGCGCCGCCCACGGGGCCATAATGTCCGTCCAAAACTCCCTGATATGCCACGGCTTGGTCCATTATGGGACCCCGGAGCAGAAGGAGAGATATCTGCGCCCCGCTGCTTCCTTCAGGAAGATCGGCGCCTTTTGTCTCTCCGAGCCCCAGGCCGGCTCCGACGCCGCCAATCAGCGGACCATGGCCGTGCGCCGAGGCGATGAGTATGTCGTCAACGGCAACAAGAATTTCATCACCAACGGCGGGATGGCCGATTTCCTCATCGTCTTCTGCCGGACCAACCCCGAGGTAGAGAAGCATAAGGGCATCAGTTGTTTCCTCATCGACGCCGATACACCCGGCGTTAGCCCCGGCCCGCCGGAGAAGAAACTGGGCATACGGGCCTCCAATACTGTGGCTATAGCCCTCGAGGATTGTCGCGTCCCGGTGGAGAACCGGCTGAGCGAGGAAGAGCAAGGATTCAGGATAGCCATGGATATCCTGGATGCGGGGAGGATCGGCATTGCCGCCCAGGCCTTAGGGATCGCGGAGGCAGCCCTGGAGGCAGCGGTGAAATACGCCAAGGAGCGGGAGCAGTTCGACCAACCCCTCGCCAACTTTCAGGCCATCCAGTGGATGATCGCCGATATGGCCACCCGCATCGAGGCCTCCCGTCTGCTCCTCTACCAGGCGGCGTTGAAGAAGGAGCAGGGCCTGCCTTACACCCGCGAGGCGGCCTTGGCCAAACTTTATGCCTCGGAGACGGCTATGTGGGCGGCCTACAAAACTGTTCAGATACATGGGGGTTATGGATATATAAAGGAGTATAATGTGGAGCGCCTTTTCCGGGACGCCAAGATCACGGAGATATACGAGGGGACCAGCGAGGTCCAGCGGATGATAATAGCGCGGTATGCCTTGAAGGATTAGGAGGGCCGGAGATGGCAGTCGATCCCAAGATCGAGCGGCTCAGGAAACTAAAAGAAGAGGCCAAACTGGGCGGGGGGGTGGAGCGCATCGAGCGGCAACATAAGGCCGGCAAACTCACCGCTCGGGAGCGGCTCGGCCTCCTCCTGGACGAGAACTCCTTTCACGAACTGGATATCTTCGTCACCCATCGGGCCACCGGCTTCGGCATGGAGGAGAAGCGGTATCTGGGCGATGGGGTGGTCACCGGATATGGCACCATCGATGGCCGCCTGGTCTATGTCTTCTCTCAGGATTTCACCGTCTTTGGGGGAGCCTTGGGGGAGGCCCACGCGGAGAAGATCTGCAAGGTGATGGACTTGGCCCTCAGGAACGGAGCCCCCGTCATCGGCCTCAACGACTCCGGCGGGGCCCGCATCCAGGAGGGGGTGGAGAGCCTGGGAGGTTACGCCGATATCTTCGTACGCAATACCTTGGCCTCTGGAGTTATCCCCCAGATATCGGCGGTTATGGGCCCTTGTGCGGGCGGGGCGGTCTACTCCCCGGCCATCACTGACTTCATCGTTATGGTCCAAGGGACCAGTAATATGTTCGTCACCGGGCCCGACGTGGTGAAGACGGTAACCCATGAGGAGGTAACCTTCGAGGAGCTGGGCGGGGCCATGGCGCATAACACCGTAAGCGGGGTGGCCCATTTCCTGGCCCGAAGCGAGGAGGAGTGCCTGGCCATCCTCCGCCGTCTCCTCAGTTATATCCCCCAGAACAACCTGGAGGACCCCCCCTACGTGGAGCCCAGCGATGACCCCCTGCGCATGGAGCCGGCCCTGGACACCCTCGTCCCCGACAGCCCCACCAAACCTTACGATATGAAGGAGGTCATCCATTTAGTGGTGGATGACGGCGAATTTTTCGAGGTGCACGAGCATTATGCCCAAAACATCATCGTGGGCTTCGCTCGGCTCAACGGCCGCTCGGTGGGCATCGTGGCCCAGCAGCCAGCCGTGCTGGCCGGCTGCCTGGACATAAACTCCTCCGACAAGGGGGCGCGCTTCGTCCGCTTCTGCGACTGTTTCAATATCCCCCTCATCACCTTCGTGGATGTGCCCGGCTTCCTGCCCGGGGTGGCCCAGGAACATGGGGGGATCATCCGCCACGGGGCCAAATTGCTGTACGCCTATTGCGAGGCCACCGTCCCCAAGATAACGGTCATCACTCGCAAGGCCTACGGGGGGGCCTACGTGGTTATGAGTTCCAAACACGTGCGGGCGGATATCAACTACGCCTGGCCGACGGCGGAGATAGCGGTGATGGGGCCCGATGGGGCGGTTAATATCATCTTCCGGAAGGAGATTGCCGAGGCGGAGGATCCGGAGGCAGAGCGGCAGCGATTGACCGGGGAGTATAGGAAACAGTTCGCCCACCCTTACATCGTCGCGGCGCGAGGGTACATAGATGACGTCATCGAGCCGAGGGAGACCCGCCCCCGCCTCATCAGCGCCCTGGAGACCTTGCAGAACAAGCGCCAATCCAACCTGCCCAGGAAGCACGGGAATATCCCACTCTAAGAGCGGTGTCAGATGTTCTGACGCAATGTGCCTAGGGTACAGGCGACTAGAAGTTACTAAGGTGATTTGATGAGATTCTGGCACATCGGAGTTTCTGTACTCCTCGGAATCATGATTGTCGGCAGTTCCGTTTTTTGGACCTCGGTTCGAGTCGAAAACAAGGTGGACCTTGAAAACGTCCGACTGGGCTTTCCTTTTGCTTTCATGATCCAGGATCAGACACGGTACGATCCGCCATTCCCTTACCGGGTATCATTCTATTCTCCGTGGGAAAACCCAACGAGTGTTGATGGGGTTGCTTTATTGGCATCGATCGCGCTGATGAGCGGTGTTGTGTTAATTCCTGCCTATGCCATAAGCAGGATAACACGCAACTACTATAGGCGTTCAGGTTAAGTAACGATGTTCAAGAAAGTCCTAGTCGCCAATAGGGGCGAGATAGCGGTGCGGGTGCTCAGGGCCTGCGAGGAGATGGGCATCTCCACGGTGGCTGTCTATTCTGATGTGGACCGGAGCGCCCTACATGTCCGCTACGCCGATGAGGCCTACTATATCGGCCCGGCCCCGGCTAGGGAGTCCTATCTTCGTATCGACAATATCATCGAGGTGGCCAAGGAGTCCGGGGCCGACGCCATCCACCCCGGCTATGGCTTCGCGGCTGAGAATCCGGAGTTCCCTCGGGCCTGCCAGGAGGCAGGAGTCGCCTGGATTGGGCCGCCTGCCAAAGCCATCGCCGCCGCCGGGGATAAACTGGCTGCCCGCCGCACCGCGCGGGAGGTGGGCGTCCCCGTCATCCCCGGCACTTACGAGGAGATGAGGGACGATGAAGTCGTAGCCGAGGCGGAGAGGTTGGGCTATCCCATCTTCGTCAAGGCCGTGGCCGGCGGTGGGGGGAAGGGGATGCGCCTGGTCAAAACCCCGGAGGACCTGCCCAGAGCCTTGGAGTCCGCCCATCGGGAGGCGGAATCGGCCTTCGGCAACGGGGCTCTCTACATAGAGAAGGTTATCGAGGGAGCGCGCCACGTGGAATATCAGGTCCTGGCTGACCAATACGGCAACATGATCCACCTGGGGGAGCGGGAGTGCTCCATCCAGCGCCGCCACCAGAAACTGGTGGAGGAGGCCCCCTCCACGGCGCTAGACGACGGGCTACGCAACGAGATGGGAAAGGCAGCCATCGAGGCCGCTCAGGCCGCAGGATACGTGAACGCCGGTACCATTGAATTCCTGCTGGACAAGGATAAGAGATTCTACTTCCTAGAGATGAACACCCGGCTCCAGGTGGAGCACCCAGTGACGGAGTTGGTCACGGGCATAGATATCGTCAAAGAACAACTGCGCATCGCCTCCGGCCGCAAATTGCGCTACAAGCAGAAAGATATACGCTTCAAGGGCCACGCCCTGGAGTGTCGCATCTCCGCCGAGGACCCCTTCAGCGACTTCTCCCCCTCCATCGGCCGCATCAGTGCTTTGGGTGAACCCACCGGCCCCGGCGTGCGGGTGGAGAGCGGGCTATATGAGGGTTTCGAGGTCTCATTATACTACGACCCACTGATCGCCAAGGTGGTGGCCTGGGGGGAGACGCGAGGGGAGGCCATCTTGCGCATGAGGAGGGCCTTGAGCGAATACCGCATCGTGGGGGTCAAGACCAACATCCCCTTCCATTTGCAGTTGATGAACAACACCAGTTTCATAGCCGGGCAAGTGGATACCACCTTCGTGGAGAGGCGTTTCTCCTTGGCCAAGGAGGAGAGGGCCCATCATGCCGAGGTGGCGGCCCTGGCTGCCGCCATCCTGGCCCATCAGAAACGCCAAGAGAGCCTCACCTTGGTTGCCCCGAAGCAAGGCCAAGGGGTTAGCCCCTGGAAGCATACGGCCAGACAGGAAGGATTGCGGCGGTGAAATACGCCATCACTGTGGGAGAGAGGACTTACCAGGTAGAGATAAGCGGCGATGGCCGGGTGGCCATGGAGGGCGCTCCCTGCCAAGTGGATATCCAAAATATCGACGGTTACTCCCTCTTCTCCTTCCTGGTGGACAACCGTTCTTATGAACTGATGATAGAGAGGGAAGGGGCGGAGTTCCGCATCCTCATCCAGGGGGAACTCTACACTGTCCAGGTTGAGGACGAGTGGAGCAGACGGTTAAAAGAAGTCTCTACAGTCAGGCCTCCCTCGGAAGAAATAGCAGTGAAGGCCCCCATGCCCGGCCTGGTGGTGGCCGTCCCCGTCCAGCCCGGCCAAGAGGTCAAGATAGGCCAGGGGTTGGTTATCCTGGAGGCTATGAAGATGGAGAACGAACTTCGCGCCCCCAGGGCGGGAACGGTGAAGGCCGTCCGCGTCTCCCCCGGCCAGGTGGTGGACAAGGACCAACTGTTAGTGGTGATAGGATAGAGGAGGTCGTAAAGATGTCCTTCTTCAGGGTGAACGAACTGGGCTCGAAGCGACTGGCCGAGGGAATCGATTGCCGCGCCGTATATCTGGATGATGTGATGCTGACCTTCTTCGACCTGGCCCCTCGTTCCGTGGTGTCCATGCACAAGCACCCCCACCAGCAGATCACCTTCATCCTAGAGGGGGAGATGGAGTTCACTTTGGATGGGGAGACAAGGGTCTTGAGGAAGGGGGAGGGGGTAACCATCCCTCCCAACGTAGAGCATGGCGCCAGGGTGCTCGACTCCCCCACTAAGGCCCTGGACGCCTGGCACCCTCCCCGAGAGGATTATAAATAGAATGGGTGAGGAGAAGGCGGATTATACCCTAATCTTCGATGGGGGGAGCCTAGGCAACCCTGGGGCAGGGTATGGCAGTTATATATTGGTGCGTAACCTAGATGGGAAACGGCGGGTGAAGCGGCTCCAATTCGGCGACGATATGACCTCCAACGAGGCCGAATACCGGGCCCTCATCGCCGGCCTGGAGGACCTGGTAGCGACTATAAGGAAAGCCAAGCGCTCCCCCGGCGATTTTTCGTTAGAAGTGCGGGGCGACAGCAAACTGGTCCTCTACCAGGTGGCCGGGAGGTGGAAAGCCAAGAAGCCCCACCTCATGCCCCTGCGAGATAAGGTGGAAGAACTCCTGGGGCAGTTCGGCTCGCTGGCCTTGATCTGGCAAAGGAGAGAGCAGAGCGAGAGGGTTTTGGGCCACTAGCCGAAGGAACCTGGTAGTAAGTCGAGATCACTGACGAGTTGTCAGTGACCTTATTTATCCCCCAAGCCTCTTTTTCAGAACCCCGCCGATATCAAAGCGCTCAGTTCACCCCGTCCTCTTACTTGCCACAACATCATCTGCGGCGTTTTGAATATCTTCGAATCCGTGCTATGTCTGTTGTGCTCTTGGAATTAAACTCTCTCTCGTTTCCATAAAATCAGTTAAGGCTTCCTTGAACTTTACGCCTACCAGCCGCCTAACAGCCTCGAGCTGAGCGGCTCGGCGGCTAGGGC
>CAYUAM010000029.1:0-12469 GCA_964442805.1 uncultured Anaerolineales bacterium
CACGCCTGCCAAAGTAATTGAGTAAGAAAAGACTTCCCCTTTACCGCTGGCCTCTGGAACATCGGCGTGGAGGGCCAAATCATATTGGGGGTTGTATTCGCTACTGGGGTGGCTCGTAGTATCTATCTTCCCGCAGCGCTTTTACTTCCTCTCATGACCCTGGCCGCCCTGCTGGGAGGCATGCTTTGGGGCCTCTTGGTCGGGGCCCTGAGGGTCTATGGGGGCGTGCATGAGATATTCGGGGGGCTGGGCCTGAATTTCATGGCCATGACCATAAATATCTGGTTGATCGCCAAGCCTTGGAGGCCGGCCCTAGGGGCTACTATGCAGGGCACTGACCCCTTCCCACCGGCGGCTTGGCTGCCCCGCCTGGCCGGGCTGCGGCTCAGTCCGGTTTCCTTGCTCTTGGCTATCGTGGCCGTGGTGGCGGTTTTCTTCGTCCTACGGGGCACCTTATGGGGTTTGCAACTAAAGGCCGTGGGCAGGAACGCTCGCTCCGCCCATCTCTTGGGCATAAATGCCAACCGGCACATGCTTTTGTCCTTTGCCCTCTGTGGGGCTCTGGCTGGGCTGGCGGGAATGACCCAGGTCTCCGGCGTTTGGGGGAGGGACATCCCTCAGATTTCCGGCGGCATAGGCTATCTGGCCCTTCTGGTGGCCATGCTCTCTGGTTTTACGGCTGTAGGGGTGGTCCCCTGGGCCCTCTTCTTCGCCGCCATCGGGGTAGGAGCGGCCCGGCTTCATTTGCGGATGCAATTGGACCCCTCCTTGGCCGGCGTCCTGGAGACCGGTCTGGTGCTCTCCGTGTTGTTGGTGGCTGGCCTTAGGACGAGGCTCCTTACCGTCAGGAAGGGCTGATGGATACCGGTTCGCTTATTCGCATCCTGGGCTCGGTTTTGGCTTACTCCTCTCCTTTGGTGATAGCCAGCATGGGTGAGACCATCAGTGAGAGGGTAGGGGTGATAAACCTCTCCATGGATGGTTCGATCATGCTTTCGGCCATGAGTGGCTTCGCGGTGGCCTATCTCACTGGGAACTTACTCTTGGGCTTCTTGGCCGCCATGATGGTGGGGGCTCTCGTGGCCCTCCTCATCGCTTTCGCTAGCATCACCCTGCATCAGAACCAGGTGGCGGTGGGCTTCGTGCTCACCCTCCTGGGGGCTGAGTTGGCCAACTTCTTGGGCGAACCTTTCGTTCGCCGGCCGGGCCCCAGGGTTCCCCACATGCCCATCCCTTGGTTGGGCGATATCCCCATCGTGGGGCAGATATTCTTTAGACAAGATCTTCTGGTTTACGCCAGCCTAGTGCTTATAGTGGCGGTCTGGTTCTGGATATTCAGGACTCAAGCAGGGCTCCGGCTACGAGGGGTTGGGGAGAGGCCAGAGGCTGCCTTTGCCCGGGGGGTAGACGTCAACCGATTGCGGTATCTCTACACCGTAATGGGCGGCGCCTTGGTAGGGGTCGCTGGCGCTGCTTACTCCTTGAGCGTGAAATTGGGCTGGAGCGAAAACCACACCTTGGGCAACGGCTGGATCGTCCTGGCCATCGTCATCTTCGGGGGGTGGCATCCTATGCGGGTGGCCTTTGGAGCCTACCTCTTCGGGGGGCTTAAGGCCCTGGGGGGCCTCCTCCAAGGGGTGCTCCCTGGCGTGCCCACTCAGGTGTTTCAAGGGGCACCATTTGCCTTAATGATCTTGGTTCTCCTTTTGGTGAGCGGCGAAACCCTGGAGCGTTTCCTATCCTACTTCCCTCCCTCAGCCCGCCGCAGGTTGAGGGATCTCCTGCGTAGCAACCCCCCGGCGGCTCTGGGCAGGCCCTTCGTCAGAGAGTGAGGCTGCCCTTAGGGCGGCCCCCTTGAGCCCAGCGGCTTTCACTCCACCACCTCTTGCGTTATCTTCACTATTTGGGGGTCCCATTGCTCCCCTGCCCCCTCTTTCAGGATGGAGAGGGTCTTCTCCAGGCTCATGGCTTGCCGGTAGGGGCGGTCGGAGGTCATGGCCTCCAGGCCGTCGGCCACGGCCAAGATACGAGATCCGAGGGGGATCTCTTCCCCGCTCAACCCGGAAGGGTAGCCCAGCCCATTGTACCATTCGTGGTGATGACGAATGAGAGGGATGGCCTCCTTAAAGGCCTCGATCTTCTCCACGATGCGGGCGCTGGTATCAGGATGGGCTTTGATCATGGCCCATTCGGCGGAGGTAAGGGGGGCGGGCTTGTTGAGCACCGCGCTGGGGATGCCGACCTTGCCGATATCGTGGAGGAGGCCAGCCACGCGAAGGGTTTCTATCTCGTTGTTGGCGATCCCTATCCTCTTGGCCATGGCTAGGGCATAGTTGGTGACCCCCTCGGAATGGCCGCTGGTGTAGGGGTCATTGACCTCTATGGCTGCGGCCAGGGCGGTGATGATCTGGAGGTTGACCCTTTTTATCTCCTCGTACCCTTTGGCGTTCTCGATGGCCATGCCTATCTGACCGCCTATGAAGGAAAGGAACTCCACTTCGTCTTCGGGGAAGGAACGCGGCTCCCGGCAGGCCAAGTCCAGTACCCCTACTAACTTCCCCTTGAATATCATGGGAACGCCGACCATGGAGCGTATGCCTTCCTCTTCAATGACCTTCTTGAGGCGAGGGTGGTCATAATCGGATATATCCATGGCCAGTGGTTTCCCCTCGCGAGCGGCTTTTCCAGCCAGCCCTTTCTCCCTCTCCATCTTGCCGATGGCTATGGCCAGCCTTGACGATATACCACGATGTGCCTGTAAGATCAGCGTCTGGTTATCATCGGCCAAAAGATACAGGCTGCCCATCTCCAGGTGTAGCACCTCTAGTACCTTATCCAGAGTTTGGGTTAGTATCTGGCGAAGGTCGAGGGATTGGCCCAGCGTCTCCGTCACCGCGTTTATGGCTTGGAGACGACATAACATTCGCTCATTCTCCCTCTGGAGGCGATGCTTCTCTAAGGCTCGGCTGATGACGGCCAGCACCTCATCCATCTGGAAGGGCTTTTGCAGGTAGGCGATGGCTTGACTTTCCAAGGTTCGGACAGCGCTTTCCAGGGAGGCGTAGTCAGTTATGACGATCACCTCTGTGTGAGGGGAGCGTTCCTTCAACCCTTTCAGGAGTTCTAACCCTGGAAGGTCGGGCAGGGGGAGGTCTATCAAGGCCAAGTCATAAGATTGGCGTTCGATTTCCTCCAGGGCCATACGCCCTCCATTGACCGCTTGGGCCCTATAGCCTTTGGCCTCCAGGAGGTCGACTAGGGTTTCGCGCGTACCCGGTTCATCATCCACGATCAAGATGACAGGCGTCATAGAAGCCTCCCTTAGATGGAGGTCTGAGTACCTTGTTCGCTTCGCCTTGGAATCTCTTCCCCTTCCCCAGGAGAGGAGGGGGGAGCCCCGAGGGCCTGAGAGGCGAAGAGACAGGCCTTGTTCTTCCCCAGGGCTTTGGCCGCGTAAAGGGCTTCGTCAGCCTTGGCTATGAGATCTTCCTTAGTTTGCGCATCGCAGGGGAAGGTTGCTACTCCGACGCTGATGGTGAGACAACGGCGCAGCCTTTCCCTTTCCAGGTGGGCCGTTTCCACCTTTTCCCTTAGCCGCTCGGCCACGGCCCAAGCCACTTCCTTGATGGCCTCCGATACGATGATGGCGAACTCTTCGCCCCCATATCTGGCCACAGTATCGTTCCGGCGGGTGGCTTGCTGAAGGAGGGTGGCTATCTCCGTTAGGCCCCGATCCCCCTCTAGGTGGCCATGGAGGTCATTGTATTCCTTAAAGTCATCGATATCTACCATCAATAATAGGAAAGAACGGCCATGCCTCTCGGAGCGGGCTATCTCTTGGCTCAATAGTTCATCGAAATAGCGACGGTTATAAACCTGGGTGAGTTCGTCGGTGATGGAACGCCGCCAGTAGAATTCCCGCAGCCGCATCTCCTCTTCCAGTTGTTTCTGTTTCTCTAGGGCCTCCTCGATCTTGGACAAGAGGTCCCCCACGTTCATCGGTTTAGTCAGGTAGGCGAAGGCGCCACCATGTAAGGCTTCTACCGCGCTATCCAAGTCAGCGAAGCCGGTGAGGAGGATGATGGCCATATGGGCGTTGGCCTTGAGCAATGGCTTTAACAACTCCGTGCCGGCCATATCGGGTAAGCGAAGGTCCACCAGGGCCAAGTCGCA
The DNA here is from genome assembly GCA_964442805.1 of uncultured Anaerolineales bacterium. Lineage (GTDB taxonomy): Bacteria > Chloroflexota > Anaerolineae > UBA7937 > UBA7937 > CAYUAM01. The sequence continues at coordinate 4,174 of CAYUAM010000029.1, forward strand.
GTGATGGACCTTGGCCTCTTGTAAGGCCTCTTCTCCACTACCCGCGCCCTTGGTGGAATATCCATGGGACTCCAAGATATCCGCCAAGACGCTTCTCATCCCCGGATCGTCGTCCACCACCAAGATTCGGGGAGAGGTCTCTGACTCTAAAGGAGGGTTTGCCTCAGCCCGCAACGGCGTGCCTCCTCTAACATCTCCAACAATACCTGGGGCTCGAAAGGCTTATGAAGACAAAGACAGGCCTTTCTCCGCAGGGCCTCTTCCACCTGTTCCCGCATCTCTGCGCCATAGGCAGTCATGAGGATGACCTCAACTTTGGGGTTGATCTCCTTTATGGCGATCAGGACCTCCAGGCCGTTGGTGGGGGGGAGCCGCATGTCCAGAAGGACGATATCATATCGAGAGGCGGCAAAGAAGTCGATTGCTTGATGGCCGTCATAGGCCAGGGCGGTGCGATACCCTTTGGACTTAAGGAAGGTATGAAGGGCTTGGCAGAAATCCCGGTTGTCGTCCACGATGAGCACTGGCGAGGAGTCCTTGAACCGCTCCAGAAACGTGAGCACCTTCCTCAGATCTAGAGGCTTGGGTAGGACAGCCAAGGCTCCTTCCCTCTTGGCCTCCTCTATCAACTGAGGGAAGGAGTAAGCGGTCATCATCACCACCACGGTCTGAGGGGCTAAGGCTCTTATTTTTCGGAAAACCTCTACCCCGTTCAACCCTGGCATCTTCATATCCAGGAGGATGCAATCAAAAGGTTGTTCTTGCGCCATTTGGATGGCCTGGCGTCCGTCGGAGGCTATTGTCACCCCATACCCTTTGGCTTCCAAGATGTCGCTCAGGGTCTCTATCATGCCCAGATCATCATCCGCGATGAGCACTTTGACTTGACGGCTCATTGGGGTTCCTCCTCTATGGGGCAAGGGAGGCTCACGTGAAAGGTGCTGCCCATTTCTCCCTCACTTTCTGCCCATATCTTCCCTCCGTGGGCCTCCACCAGATTCTTGCATATGGCCAGACCTAGCCCTATCCCCTGGGCCTTGGTGGTGAAGAGGGGCTGGAAGATCTTCCCCAGATTCTCTTTCGGTATGCCACTGCCGGTGTCGGTGAAGGAGACCACCACGGATTCGTCTTCCTTCCTGGTCTCCACCTTTAGCCTGCCCCCTTGGGGCATGGCCTCCAGGGCGTTGGAGACGATATTGGCGAAGACTTGCCCTATTTGGGTCTGATCGAGGAGGAGGGGCGGCAAGCGGCTGGCTAGCCTGCAGGTCACTCGCACCTCCGGAGGGATAGGTAGATGGCCTAGGGTGTGGCGGATCAAGTCATTGATATCCGCTAGGGAGCGCTCCAGGGGCTTGACCCGGGAGAAATTCAGGAGGTCGGAGATGATCTTGTTGGCCTTATCGACCTCTCGGTCGATGATGGCTAGGTGTTTCTTGATCTTCTCATCGGCCTCGGTCAGGTTTAGGAAATAGGCTGAGTTCTTGATCACCCCCAGGGGGTTGCGCAGTTCGTGGCCCACCCCGCCGGCTAACTGTCCAAGGGTAGCCAAGCGCTCCCTGCGGATCAGTTCCTCATGAGCGTCTCGCAGTTCTTTTGTGCGCTCCTCTACGATCTCCTCTAGTCGTTCGGAGTACTCCTTAAGTGCTTCCTCCGCTCGCTTGCGATTTAATGCTTCCACAATAGCAACGGACAGAGTTTCCACCGCTTCTTGATCAGCAGGGTAATAACATGATTCTTTGTTGGCCAAACCGATCATGCCGATTGTCCGACCAGCATGCTTCAATGGAACGCCCAGGAAACAGGTGATCCGTGGATGGCCTTCAGGAGTCCCCGCCCAGTCAGGATGAGAAGCGGGGTTGTTGAATATCATGGATCGCTCGTCCTTAACCACTCTACCCCGTATGCCGCGGATCTCCAGATCCTTAAGCATCAACACCGCATTGGTCTTCGGTATTCTGCAGGCATCCCATCCTGGATCACTAATTGCGATGGTATCAAAACGACCAGCTTTGTTGACTTCACATATGAAACCGAACTTACTGCCAGTCAACCCCTGGGCTACGCCAAGACAGGTGCGGCCCAGCTGTTCTTCGGTTTCACACGTCAGCGTCTCTTGAAACACTTTATTGATGGCACGCAACACAGCACTTTGCCTGAGCACTTGTTCCTCTGCCCTCTTGTGCTTGGTTTCCACTTTTTCTAGTTCTGCAACTCGTTGGCGCCTTTCCGCCAATCCGTTTATCAGTTGCTCTTTTGTCATATCTCCATCTTTCATCTTGTCCGCCTATAGAAAGATGCAGCGATTTCGCCTAACGCGGCCTTGGAGCGGCCTCGATGGCCCTGCGGTTGAGGGTGTAGAAAACGGCCTTGGCGAAGTGGCCGTCCTGGAGCATGGGCACGATGAAACGGAAGCCCAGGCCGCTCAACTCCCGAGCCAAGGCCTTCAAAACCTCCTGGCTCTCCCTGGCCCTCTGCACGTCTAGGGTCACGCCATTCAGGGGCCAGGAGGGTCCTTTCCCTCTGGATAGCCATGTGCTTTCCCTAGTGCTTAGGGAAGCCAACGCCGCGCCGGGAGATAACACGGCTATTTTACACTATTTTGTGGTTTTTGTCAATATATGTGATTTAGATAATATTTGCCTTGACAAAGGGGGGCGAAAGAGGTATAATAATCTAGAACCCTCCCCCATAGGGGGGGGTAGGAGGAAAGATGGAGGAGCAGATAAAGGCCAAAACCCTGGCACGCTTGAAGAGCATCGAGGGACATGTGCGAGGCGTGGCCCGCATGGTAGAGGAGGGTGCCTACTGCATCGACATCCTCAAGCAGATCGTGGCCATCCAGTCCGCCCTGGATAAGGCTAGTTCCCTCATCTTGGAGAACCATCTCCATACTTGTGTCACCACGGCCATTAGGGGGGAGAAACAAGAGGAGAGGGAACGGGTGATCGGCGAACTTCTCGACCTTTTTGAGGCCTCCAGCAAACTGTAGGAGGGAAGATGAACACCAAGACTTTTAAGGTTCCGAATATCTCTTGTGAACATTGTGTAAGGACCATTAAGCGGGAGTTAGGGGCCCTCCCTGGGGTCTCCTCGGTGGAAGGAGAGGTGGAGACGAAGTTGGTCACCGTGACCTACCAGGGGCCGGAGGCCCTGAAGAGGGTGGTGGAGACTTTGAGGGAGATCGGGTATCCTCCAGAGGAGTGATCTCCCTCCGGAATAGGGGTGATTTCAGTGGATAAAGAGATCAATCTGCCCATCACGGGCATGACCTGTGCTAATTGTGCCCTCACCATAGAGCGCAACCTGAAAAAGTTGCCTGGTGTTCGTGAGGCCAGGGTCAATTTCGCCAGCGAGCAGGCGGCGGTGGTTTACGATCCCCAGTTGGTGGAGGAGGGCGGCCTGGTGGCGTTGGTCAAGGATTTGGGCTTTGGAGTGGTCACGGCCAAGGTGGAGTTGCCCATAAAGGGGATGACCTGCGCCAACTGCGCCCAGACCATCGAGAGGGCTTTGAAAGGGTTGGAAGGGGTGGTAGAGGCCAACGTCAACTTGGCCAGCGAACGGGCCACGGTGGAGTATATCCCCTCCCAGGTCAGCCTGGCCGACCTCAAGAGGGCCGTAGCGGAGGCCGGTTATGAGGTCATCGAGGTGGAAGGGATGGAGGATGCCGAAGCCCGGGCTCGAGCAGCGGAGATAGGGAGGCAGAGGCGGCTCCTCATCATGGGCTTAGTCCTGACCATACCGGCTTTCCTCCTGGCTATGGGCGTCGATTTTGGTTTCATCCCTGACTTCTCTTGGCGCAAATATCTCCTCCTGATCTTGACTACCCCGGTGCAGTTCTATGTGGGGCGACAGTTCTACCTTGGGGCCTGGAAGGCCACCAAGCATTTGAGCGCGGGGATGGACACCCTCATCGCCATGGGAACCTCTGCAGCCTACTTCTACAGCCTGGCCGCCACCTTCTTCATCGAGGGCCACCTCTATTATGAGACAGCGGCGGTGATTGTCACCCTCATCGTGCTGGGGAAATATTTAGAGGCCAGGGCCAAGGGGCGTACCTCGGAGGCCATCAAGAGGCTGATGGGGTTGCGGGCGGCGACGGCCCGGGTGATAAGGAACGGGGAGGAAAAAGATATCCCCGTGGAGGAGGTGTTGGTAGGGGATCTGGTGGTGGTGCGGCCCGGGGAAAAGATCCCCGTGGATGGCATGGTGACCGAGGGCCGCTCGGCGGTGGATGAGTCCATGGTCACGGGGGAGAGCATGCCCGTGGCCAAGGGGCCGGGCGATGAGGTGATCGGGGCTACCATCAATAGGAGCGGAAGTTTCAAGTTTGAAGCCACCAAGGTGGGCAAGGATACCGTCTTGGCCCAGATCATCAGGCTAGTAGAGCAGGCTCAGGGGAGCAAGGCCCCGGTGCAGCGGTTGGCCGACCGGGTAGCGGGAGTCTTCGTCCCCGGCGTCATCGCCGTGGGGCTTCTGACCTTCCTAGGGTGGTATCTATTCGGGGGGGCCGGTTTCGCCAAGGCTTTGATCAACATGGTGGCCGTATTGGTCATCGCTTGCCCCTGTGCCCTGGGGTTGGCCACCCCCACGGCCATCATGGTGGGCACCGGCAAAGGAGCGGAACGAGGCATCCTCATCAAGGGAGGGGAGAGCCTGGAGCGGGCCGGCGCCCTTCAGGCCATCGTCTTGGATAAGACGGGGACCATCACCCAGGGCCGGCCTCGAGTTACCGATGTGGTGGCCTACGGTGGCTCGAGCGAGGAGGAAATGTTGCGTTGGGCGGCCAGCGCGGAGAGGGGCTCGGAGCACCCCTTGGGCGAGGCCGTCGTTCAGGCCGCCCAACATGAGGACTTGACTTTGACCGAGGCCCAGGAGTTCGAGGCCTTATCAGGGCTGGGCATCAAAGCCAATTTGGAGGGGAGGGAGGTGCTCCTGGGCAACCCCCGATTGATGGAACAAGAAGGAGTTGACATAAAGGAGTTGACTGAGGAGATCGCTCGTTTACAGGGTGAGGGGAAGACAGTAATGATCTTGGCCCTGGATGGACAAGCGCAGGGGCTCCTCGCCGTGGCCGATACGGTTAAAGAGGGCTCCAAAGAGGCCATCGGGGCCCTTAAGGCCATGGGCCTTTCCGTTTACATGATCACCGGAGACAATGAGCGCACCGCCCGGGCCATCGCAAAAGAGGTGGGGATAGAGGGGGTGTTGGCCGAGGTCCTGCCCGAAGACAAGGTCAAAGAGGTGAGACGGCTTCAGGAAGAGGGGCTTCTGGTGGCCATGGTGGGGGACGGGATAAACGACGCCCCGGCCCTGGCCCAGGCCGACATCGGCATCGCCATCGGCACGGGGACCGACGTGGCCATGGAGGCCTCCGATATTACCTTAATTCGGGGGGACTTGCGGAGCGTCCCTGAGGCCATCCTCCTCAGCAGGAAGACCATGAGGACCATCAAGGGCAATCTCTTTTGGGCCTTCGCCTATAACACGGCAGGCATCCCCGTGGCCGCCTTGGGACTTTTGAACCCGGCCATCGCGGCTGCGGCCATGGCCTTCAGTTCCATCTTCGTGGTGAGCAACTCCTTGAGGTTGCGGGCTTTCCGTCTAGAGGTATAGTCTCTCCAATATTAGGCGAGGCCTACTTTCTTATAGGTCCTTACAAACGGCAAGGGGAAAACCGCGCCTCGATGCTAATGATATTTCTAACCTGGGAGGCCTGGCAGGGATCAGGGTAGGTGATCGAGGTCCCATGCCTCCCGTGGAGATCATGTTGGAGACCGAAGCCCCTTTTATATGAACAGTTGTACGTCCGCGCCCGCAGCGAAGTCCAGGAAGGATGTGGCTCCCTGGATCTCTACCCCCTCCATCAGATCTTCCTCTTTTACCCCCATCATGCCCATGGTGGTGGTGCAGGCGATGAGCCTCACCCCCATCTCCTGGCAGAGGTCGAGCATCTCAGGCACGGAGGGAATACGGGCGGCCTTCATCCACTTATGCATGAACCAAGTGGCCAAGTGAGTCATCCCCGGGAGCATCCCGATGATGTTGGGCACCTTGATGGGGAGGGATTTGAAAGGAGCGGGCATGGCCGGGTTCCCCACTGGCGCCACCTTCAGCGCCCTTAACTTCTTTTTGTTTATCACATCCAAGCCATAGAAGGTGAAAAATATGGCCACCTCCCAGCCCATGCTGGCTGCCGTTGAGGCCAGGATGAGGGGCGGGTAGGCCATATCCAAGGTTCCCTTGGAGGCGATCAGGGCTAACCTACGTTTCTTCTCAGCCATCTCTCTTCTCCCTTTAACTCTTTCGGCGGACGTAAAATTTGAAGAGTCCGCCTTCCTCCTCGACCTTGAGCAGTTCGTGGCCGGTTTGCCGGGACCAAGCCTCCATGTCGGGCTTTGAGCCGGGGTCGGTAGCCAGCATCTCCAACACTTGGCCCACCTCGATCTCCTTGATAGCCTGGGAGACCTTGATGATGGGCATGGGGTAAAGGAGCCCCCGGCAGTCTAAGGCCTTATCGGCCCTTACCTCACCGTTCATCCCTACCTCCAATATTATTAGCCTATGGCCTCGGCCAACTCCTTACGTCGCTCCAAAATGGAGGCCAATACCTCCCTCAAAAGGTCTAAGGCTTGAATGATCCTTCGGTCGGCCAGGAAGTAGTAGATATGCACCCCCTCCCGCTCGGTTATGACCATGGCGCGGTCGCGAAGCACCTTCAGGTGACGAGATACGGTGGCCTGGCTCATGCCCAAGGCCTCCGCCACCTCTGAGACATTCTTCTTCCCCGCGTTTAGTTCATAAAGGATGAGGATGCGATTGGGGTCCGCTATCCCCTGGCAGACCTCGGCGTGCAGTTGAGCGATCTCCTGCTGTAGTTCTTTCTTCATCTCCCTCTCCCATCGATTCTTGATATATGCGTCCTTACGTGATTACGCAATATAAAATATATCATAAAGCGAGGCTATTGTCAAGGATCTATTGACCCATAGAAGGGTGGCTGTTATTAGTAGGTTTTGGAGGAAAGAGGGATTGACCTAGTGCACCTAGTCCGTGGGGCTCCGGAAAACTTGACATTTAAGATAAATTTGGGTATAATTTAATAAAACCCCCTCCCGGGGGGGAGGGGCAACAAAGTCTGACGCGATGGAGATGTGTTTGAGCCCATCGAGGAGGGTTGGAGATGACAAAGCAATGGATAGTGGTGATAGGGGTTGCCGTTCTGGCCGCCCTGGTGTTGGTTGCCGTGGGAGGGGTCGTGGGTTGGTCATTGGCCCGTCCCTCTGTCTCTGGTTGGGTTTGGCCTTTCCAGATGGGCCCCTGGATGATGGGTGGCCGCTCAGGGTATGGCGGTATGATGGGCTCAGGAAGCCCCGGCTCTGGGAGGATCGTCCCTTCCAGGGGCGGTGAGGCCCTCAGCCTGGAGGAGGCCCAAGAGGCGGTGGAAGTCTATCTCCAATCTCTGGGCCTGCCAGGATTGACTATCGCCGAGGTGATGGAGTTCACCGAGAACTTCTACGCTGAGGTGGTCGAGGAGAGCACTGGCGTGCACGCCATGGAACTATTGATCGACAAATACACCGGGGCTGTCTATCCGGAGTATGGGCCCAATATGATGTGGAATACCAAATATGGCATGCATTCGGGCTCGGGCTGGAGAGGGATGATGGGTGGAATGATGGGCCGGCCTGGCCCACAAGAGCCCAGTGCCGACATGCCGGTTTCGGCGGACCAGGCCCTTCAGTATGCACAACGATACTTAGACGCTTACCTCCCCGGTACCCAGGCGGCCGATGAGGCCGATCGCTTCTACGGCTATTACACCATCCACATCCTTAAGGATGGGGAGATCTACGGCATGTTGAGCGTCAACGGCTATAGTGGCCAGGTCTGGTACCACAACTGGCACGGCCAATTCGTGGGGATGTTAGAACTGGATGAGGGCTAGATCACCGCTAGATAGGTGGTGAAAAGAAGGCGCTGACAGATCCGAGGCCAGAAAACAAACTTAGTCCCTTGACGTGGGGTTATCAATTTCACCGTTAGTGGTTACCAGATGCCCGGCAGCAGACGATAGCGCACGCGCTCGGCATAGTCTTTGTAGCCGTCGAGTTCCTCCAGCAGTGCCCTGTCTTCCAGCGCCGTACGGATGACGGTGACCAAGGCTACTAGACTGCATGGGATAAGCGCCCATAGCGAGCCAAGCATAATCGGTATTGTGAGGTAGGACACAACCCCGGTGGCGTAAGACGGATGGCGCACGAACCGATATGGCCCATCGCTGACGACGGTTTGCCCC
>CAYUAM010000030.1:0-12465 GCA_964442805.1 uncultured Anaerolineales bacterium
TGACCAAGGCGGCCTCTCGGCTGCGCGCCGTCTTCCCTTAAATCCGGTTAGTCCCCCTAAAGTGTGGCCATCTGTGGTGGAGTTGAAAGGGTAGCATGAGCCATCTAACTTGGGCTTGGTGAGATGGCCAGAAGTATAAACATTAACGAGAGACACCGGGGGCTTGACATAGAACATAGGTTCGTGGTATAATATCATTGAATAGCAGGGGAAAGGGGAATAGGAGATGGCTTTGTCGGAAAGGCAGAAGAATATCCTGAAATTCATCGCCGATTTCGCCGCTAAGGCTGGTTACCCCCCCACCATCAGGGAGATCGGGGCTAAGGTGGGCATCTCTTCCACCTCGGTGGTAAATTATAACTTAGGGATATTGGAACGCCAGAAGTATATCGAACGGGATAGGGAGGTCTCCCGAGGCATCAGGTTGGTCGGTTCCCTCTCTAATCTGGCCACTATCCGTATCCCCTTATGCGGACGCATCGCCGCTGGCGACCCTATCCCCATCCCTGATGACCAGATCCCGGCGGAGACCATCGAGTTAACTCGGGATATCCTCAAGGAGGAAGAGGGGCTATACGCCCTGGAGGTGAAGGGCGACTCCATGATCGACGCCTTGGTCCACGATGGGGATATCGTCATCATGAAGCACCAGAGGGAGGCGGAGAACGGGGAGATGGTGGCCGTCTGGCTGAAGGATAAGGGGGAGACCACCTTGAAGAAGATATACTACGAGGGCGAGCAGGTCCGCCTCCAACCCGCCAACCCTCTCCTAGAACCCATCTATGTCCATACAGCCGAGGTGGAGGTCCAAGGCAAGGTGATGGTGGTTATCCGCCAACTGTGACCAGGGCTGGGGTGAAAGACTAAGCCCCTCTCATCGGGAGGGGCTTATATATTGCTGCACAGTTCGACCATTAAGAGGTCGAGGGCCAATTCAGGCTCCGTCCTTCCGGTCTTGATGGCCAGTTCGGCCTCCAAGAGGCGGTGATGGATCTCGCTCAGCCTTTGGCGAGAGAAGTTTCGGGCCTGCTCGGCCAATTTCTGGGCCACGAAAGCGGGCGTGCCCAGCCGAGCCTGCATGGCCCGCCAGTCTAGGCCCTCGATGGCTAGTTCTTTGGCTTGGAGGAGGAGGCGAAATTGGCGGGTGATCATGAAGAGGAGATAGGGGGGCGCTTGGCCGGCCTCCATCAGTTGGTGGAGGTAGCGGGTGGCCTGGCGGAGGTCGCGATGGCCTAAGGCGTCGACTAGGGAGAAGATGTTGGCTATCTGAACCTGGCTGACCAATAATCGCACCTCTTCTGTCCCGATGGGGCTATCTCCCACATAGGTGATAAGTTTAGCGATCTCTTGGTCCAAGAGGCGAAGGTCATTCCCCAGGAAAGTGGTTAACTCCTCCACCGCCTCTTCCTCGATCTGCCCCCCTCTCTCCTTCGCTCGTTGGACTATCCATCGGCGGAGCCCCTCGCCGCGAGGCGGGTTGAACTCCTTGACGAACCCCCCTTCCAGTTCGGAGGCCAAGCGGTGTAGGGGGTTTTCCTTGCCGATGGCCATATCTTCCACGAAGACCAACCTGGTAGAGGAGGGCATGCGGGGAAGGTATTCCCGCAAGGCCTCTACTAGTTGGCGTTTTTCCGGCGGCAACTTCGCTTTGCCCTTCCTCTCCCCCCTTTTCGGCTCCCACTGGGTGGCTAGGTTATGGACGATGACCAGCCGTTTCTCCGCTAAGAAGGGTATGGTGTCGCAGACGTGGATTAACTCCGCTAGGGTGAGGTTCTCCCCCTCTAAGGTGGTGATATTTAGGCCGGAGGTGGCGGGCTCTCCCAAATTAGCCTTCATCTCGGCCAAGGCCTGGCTGCGGGAATATTCGTCTTGGCCGTGGAGGAGATAGAACACCTTCAGCCCACCTCCACCTTGTGGACCACCACCCTGCCCATCTCTTGGCGGATTATTTTTTTGATGGCCACCCCTTCCAATTGGGTGGAGGTGGTGAGGCGGGCCTGAACCTCTAATCCCAAGGGCTGGGCGGCCACTACCCCCAAAGTGGTGGCCAAAAGCAGGCTAGGGAGTTTGGTCAACCGTCTTCTCCCTCCCCAGGTTAGGAAGGCGAAGAGGCCCGCCAATAGGCCAGCCACGGCCAAGTTAGTGCCGCAGCGAGGGTGGATGGCCAGTTCCTTCTCCCCGGCTTGGAGGCGGGCCAGGGCCTCGCTGGCCGCGGCCGCTACCGCTTGGGTCCCCACCGGGCCGTAGATGTAAAAACCTTCGGAGGTGGTCCGGCCCATGACCTGAAGGTAAGGGGAGCGCCGCGCCAGGAGATGGACCGTGGCGTGCTCCAAGGCGTGGTTGCGGCGGATGGCGGCCACCGCAGGCATATCTAGGATCTTCATATCTTTCCTCCCCACTCTAAATATAGACCATGGCTATAAATATATTCTTCTACCCCTGGAGGAACCTGATACTTTATGGGCAACCCTTCCCTCACCCTATGGCGGAGGTCGGAGGAGGAGATATCCACCGCGGGCATATCTATCATCACCGTGCGAGCGGTTATCCCCGGCACCTTAGCCTCCAGCGCTTCCAGGTCGGGCTGGAAGCCCGGCCGCTCCACTGCCACCAGCCAGCAGAGTCTGATCAACTGCTCTGGCTCATGCCAGGTATCGATCTCCATCAAGGAGTCCATGCCCATGATGAAGAAGATCTCGCTGTCTGGCCCCCACTCTTGTTTCAGCAGGCGAACGGTGTCCACGCTGTAGGAGGGGCCGGGCCGGTCGAGGTCGACTCGGGAGATAGAGAAATGGGGGTTGGAGGCTATGGCCAACTCTACCATGGCGTAGCGATGCTTTGCCGGGGTTATCTCCTCCCCTATCTTATGAGGGGGCACATTCGCCACCACGAAGGCGACCTGGTCGAGGCTCAATTTGGCCCAGGCCTCTTCCGCCGCGGCCAAATGGCCGTAATGAACGGGGTCGAAGGTCCCACCCATGATGCCCATCTTTTTCATTCCCACCACTCCAGTTCCATCTCTCCTATATAGACCGTATCGCCGGGCTTGACCCCTGCTTCCTCCAGGGCTTTGGTCACTCCCATGGCTTCTAACCTTCGATGTAGTCTATGGATGGCCTCCTCATACCGCCAGTCGGTCATGTCCACCGCCCGTTCTACCCCTTTCCCGCGCACTCGGAAGCCCCCCTTTTCCCGCTCTACGGTGAAGCCCTCCGCCGGTAGTCGGAAGACCGCTATCTCCCCTTCCGGCTCCGCGGGGGTCTCCTCCAGGAGGGCCACGGCGCGATAGAGCACCTCTTTTACCCCTTGCCCGGTGAGGGCGGAGATGGCTAGGGCCTCTATGCCCTGCTGGGCCAATTTTCGGTGCACCTCCGGCCAGAGGGCTTGGGCCTGGGGTAGGTCGATCTTATTTAGTACTACCAGTTGGGGTTTGGCGGCCAATTCCGGGTTGAAAAGGGCCAACTCCCTGTTTATCTCCTGGTGGTCCTTCAGGGGGTCAGTTGAGGCTCCGTCCAAGAGGTGGATGAGCACCCTGGTCCGCTCTATATGGCGGAGGAAGTCGTGCCCCAACCCCTTGCCCTGGTGGGCCCCCTCGATGAGGCCGGGGATGTCAACCAGGGAGAAAGATTTATCGTTCAGGGAGACGATGCCCAGGTTCGGGGTCAGGGTGGTGAAGGGGTAATCCGCTATCTTGGGCCGGGCGGCGGTGACCGAGGCCAGGAGGGTCGATTTCCCGGCGTTGGGGCAGCCGATGATGCCCACATCGGCGATCAGTTTCAATTCCAGAAGGAGCCACCGCTCCTCTCCCGGCTCACCCTTTTCCGCCAGGCGGGGGGCCTGATGGGTAGGGGTAGCGAAGGCGGCGTTCCCCCGTCCTCCTCGCCCCCCTCTAGCCACCAAGGCCCTCTGCCCCGGGGTGGTCAGGTCGGCCAGGATTTGGCCCGTCTCGGTGTCGCGCACCACCGTCCCCGGGGGGACGGCGATCTCCTGGTCCCCTCCGGTCTTCCCTTGCTGACCTTTCCCCTTGCCGTGGCTACCCCGCTCCGCCTTGAAGTGGCGGCGCTTTTGGAAAGCGACCAGGGTATTCAGATGATGGTCTGCCGCTAGGTAGACATCCCCGCCGCGTCCCCCGTTGCCCCCGTCGGGCCCTCCCAGGGGCACATATTTCTCCCGCCGGAAGGAGAGGCAACCATCCCCTCCCCTCCCGGCCTGGACGTGAATCTTGGCCTCGTCGAAGAACAAAGTGCCACCTCTGGAGGAAGGATATTCCAAGGGAGAGGGTATGTCAAGGAGGCTCATTTAGCCCGGAACGACCCGGTCGTAGGCGAAGTGGTAGTGTATGGTCAGGCGGTCGGCGACCTCTTTTTATGATCTGCCTCTTTGGTTCGAAAAGTTAAACGCTATCATCCGCCGTCGAATAGCACGCCGCGTGCAGAACGAAACGCCCGGCGAAGAGCCGGGCGTTCGTAGTTGGAGCGTCAGTCAACTTCATCCGGGAATGAAGGAAGCCACGATTTGCAGCAATATGTCCTTGGTAGTCACTAGATAGTCCTCATAGGTAGCGTCATCGGCAGCCGCAGTTCCATACTCAATCCGCGTGCCATCCGCCAGTTGGAGCACAAAGGTCTCGTTGTGGCAAGACAGAGCCTCGCAGGGTTCCTCCACGCCGATGAACTCGAATCCGGTGGCGGTATAGGTCTGTCCCGCGACCACCATGGTTTCGCTTTTGTCGATCACCTCTCCAACACCGACGCCGGTGCGTCCGCAGGTGGCGTAGCGGAAGCCCTGGTTGACCGGAGCGGAGATGGTGATGTAGCCCAGTTCATATTTGACCTCGATGCATAGCCGGTTGCCGTATTTCTCTTGGAGTTGAGCTATGTAGTCATCCACAGACATCCCTTCGGGGAGCTCGTCCGTGGGGAAGCCTTGGACGCCGTGCTCGGTGATGGTGGCGGTCGCCGGGTAGTAGAAGCGATATCCATAGTCATCGTTTACGTAGACCTGCCAGTCCGCAGGAGGCTGCCCTGCACCGCCTTCCTTGATCTCCTTCACTTGCCTCAAGGCATCTACCTCGCCCTCCCACTGGAAGCCGGTGGCCCGGTTGGCTACAACGATCTTATAGAGCACATTCTCAGGAGCCACCACCGGATAGGATACCGTAATCACCCAATCCTCGGCGCTGTACTGGTAGGTCTCCGAGCCCAAAATGTTCTCCGGCGTAAGCCGCTCCTCCTTCCAGGACAATGGTTCCACCGAAGGGCACTGGTAATGTTCGCAGATATAGTTCAGGGCAATGTCGCGGGCACCGACCCTATCGAGTATGCCCTCCGGCTGGCTAGCGCCTTCGGGAACAACTATCTCCTTCAGACGCCGCTCTGCGTCTAATTCCCCCTCCCAATGGAAGCCAGCGGGTGGGTTGTCCACCACGATCTTATAGACAACATTCTCCGGGGCTACTACCGGATAGGATATCGTGATCACCCAATCTTCGGCGGTATAGTGGTAGGTTTCCGAGCCGACCAGCCCTTCTGGGGTAGCATGTCCCCCTGCCCACATCAAGCCTGGCTTAGGGGCTTGCGCGGCGTAATGTTCGCCTAGGTAAGCCAAGGCTGCATCGAGGGCAGTCAGCACCATCTCGGATCCCTCCGCCACCTGTCCCGCCGCGCTGACCCGGCCTTCCCAGTGGAACCCAGCGGTAGGGTTTTCCACCACAACCCAATAGACGACATTTTCCGGGGCCACTACAGGATAGGTGATCGTAACCACCCAGGCCTTAGCGGTGTGCTGGAAAGTTTCCGAGCCAACCAGCCCTTCCGGAGTGATGCGTTCGGCTTTCCAGGTGAGGCCCGCCGCAGGAGCCTGCTGGCTATATCGTTCGCTGAGGTAAGCCAGCGCCGCATCGCGGGCCATTCCGGGCTCACCAGGCTCCTCTGGGACTTGGGTGGGCTGGCCCAGGCCCGGCCCGCAGCCACTGAAGATCAAGGCGCCCAGAATGAGCACTAATCCCAAAGTAGACAGTTTGGTTTTCATTGGTTACCTGTCCTTCGTGGTGTTACGAAAGTTTGCTTTACCGTGTTATAAGACGAGTGGGGGACCGAAAAAGTTCCACCTTAGCCTAAAGGGGTATCTGTTTCGCCAAAGGTGGAATTCGCTCAGTAGCGTGCAAGAAAGCTGTTATCTTGATTTCAGAACACGACCAAGAAGCCGATCTTGCCTGCCTATTCGTAGCGCAGGGCCTCGATGGGGTCCGGAGAGGCAGCCATCCCCTCCCTTCCCCGCTTGGACGTGGATCTTGCCTCATCGAAGAACAACTTCATCCCTGAGGAAGGATATACAAAGGTGTGAGGTATGTCAAATGGAAATGCAGCCCAATAGTCGGCGTTGTTATTGGCCCGTCCAGGAGATGACCCTCTCCAGGGCGAAACCGTAATGGATAGGGAGGAGGTCGGTCACCTCCCTTAATATCTGATGTTGGTTCCCGCCGTCGGGATCCATGACGTAGATGTGCCAGGGGCCATCTCTATCGGAGAGGAAGGCGATCTTCTTCCCGTCGGGAGACCAAGCGGGGGAGATGTTGTTGAAGGGCCTCTCAGTCAGGAAGGGGGTCTTCGTGAGCCGGGTGCGCCCTGTGCCATCACTGTTCATGACGTATATCTCCCAGTGGTCGTGTTGATAGTGCATGAAGGCCACACGGCTGCCATCGGTTGACCAGACGGGGAAGGAGTCGTGGGGGTTATCGGTGAGCGAGAGAAACACGTTCCGACGAAGATCGGCTAAGCTGAGACCATTGTCGCCGTCGTAGGCGATGGTTTTGCCATCGGGCAGCCAGGCGGGGGAGAAACTATACCTGTCACAGCGGGGCTGAGTGAAATGGCCGGTCAAAAGATCCACCACCCCTAGTTTCCACCGCTGCTCAGGTCGCGCTGGTATGAGAATGATGCATTCTTCGGGGGGAGGTGGGCAGAACTTCACGGGAGGAAGCATCACTTCGGTCTCATAGTAGAAAGCCAACCTCTCCCCTCCTGGTGCCCAGGCGGGTGCTCGGTCATTGTAGACACTGAATACCTGCCTTTCTTCGCCCCCTGGCAGATTCATTATATATATACCTGGTTTCTCTCCCCAGCGGGCGAAGGCAATGGCTTTGCCATCGGGCGCCCAAACAGGATCCAACCCCTGGGTGAGGAGCCTCAATCCACTACCATCAGCGTTGACCAGGTAGATATCCCCGCCGCTGGCCACTTGGAAGAGGAACCGTCCTTGGAGTTCTGGGGTCGGGGTAGGGGCGGGAGGCTGAGGGGTAGGGCTAGGCGGGGTAGGGATGGATGTCGCGGTAGGGGTGGGCGTGGGCGAGAGAGGCGTTGAGGTCGGGGTGTGCGATGGGGTAGGGGCAGGCTGTGGAGGTATGAGCGTGGGGGTGGCGGTGGGCAGGGGTATGATGGTGGGCGTCGGCGTGGGAGCCGGGCTGCACCCTGGAAGAAAAAGGCTAGCAAGGGCCAGGAGGATAATAAAGGTAGTTTTTCTCATATGTCGCCTCGTCTATTCATAACGGAGGGCCTCGATGGGATCCAGGCGGGAGGCTCGAGCCGCAGGATAGATGCCGAAGAAGACCCCCACGGCTATGGAGAAGCCGGTGGCTAGAAGGACAGCGCTGGGGGAGGTATAGGCCGCTAGATCCTCGGAGAGCCGAGATACCAGGTTTGAGCCCAGGTATCCCAGGGTGATCCCCACCACCCCTCCCAAAAGGCTCAATACCACCGCCTCCACCAGGAACTGGAGGAGGATATCCCGTCGTTTGGCCCCCACCGCCTTGCGGATGCCTATCTCCCGGGTGCGCTCGGTGACGGAGACGAGCATGATATTCATAATGCCGATGCCTCCCACAAGTAAGGATATGGCGGCGATGGCGCCCAGGAAGAGGGTCAGCACCCCCGTTATCGTTTCCATCATGGATACCATTTCGGTTTGAGTGATGACGCTGAAATCGTCATCGTCTCCCAGGCCGATGTCGTGTCTTTGTCGTAAAACCCTGGTGATCTCTTCCTTTGCCGCATCCAGGTGGTCTTCGGAGGCTGCCTGGGCGTAGATGGTGGAGACCAAATATTCGCCGGAGAGGTTCTTTTGTCGGGGGAAAAGCCTGGCGTAGGCGGTGGTTAGGGGAACCCAGACCATATCGTCTTGACTGCCGAAGGCCGTGGCTCCCTTCTCCTCCAAGACGCCGATGACGCGGAAAGGGAGGCCATTGACCTTGATATTTTGACCCAAGGGGTAGAGCCCCGGAGGAAAGAGGTCATCCACTACCCCCGACCCTAAGACCGCCACCCGAGAGCGGGCATGGAGATGGCTGGAACCGATGAACTCTCCGTAGGCCACCTGGAGGTCGTTCACCGGCACTGCCTCTGGTGTGACACCTGTGACGGAGATGAAGAGGTCGTTATCAGCATAGGATACGCGAGCGCTTCCACTCAGTTGGGGGGCTACGGCGGTCACATAGGGAACGTTTAGCGGGTCGGCTAGGGCTCGGGTATCATCATAGGTCAAGGAGGATGAGGAAGATAGGGCGGCGAGTCCCTGGCTGCCTTGCAGGCCGCCGGGGAGGATGAAGAGGAGGTTAGCCCCTGCCCCCTTTAGCTCCTCGGTCACCATCTTCTGGACGCCCTGTCCCAGCGAGACGAGGGTGATGACCGCGGCCACGCCGATGACGATGCCCAGCATGGTGAGGGCAGAACGCATTTTGTTGGTGGTTAGGCTCCCTAGGGCCACACGCAGGCTTTCGACCAGGTTCATCCCTCACCTCCGGGGATCGATTGGTCGGTAATCCTCCCATCGTGAAGATGAAAGATGCGCTGTGCGCGGGAGGCGATCTGAAGATCGTGGGTCACCAAGACCACGGTTATCCCCTCCTGGGAGTTGAGTCGGGTGAGGAGGGCCATGATCTCCTCTCCCGATTTGGAGTCGAGATTACCAGTTGGCTCATCAGCGAGGATGATAGAGGGGTTGTTCACCAGGGATCGGGCGATGGCTACCCGTTGTTGTTCCCCTCCCGAGAGTTCGGTGGGCCGGTGGTTCAGCCGATCGCCCAGCCCCACAGCCTCCAGGGAGGCCATCGCTTTGGGTTTGCGATCTCTTACCCCAGCATAGAGGAGGGGCAACTCCACGTTTTGGAGAGCCGTGGCCCGGGGCAGGAGGTTGAAGGTCTGGAAGACGAACCCTATCTTTTTGTTGCGGATGGTGGCCAGTTGGTTGTCATCAAGTTCTTCTACTTCGATCCCTTCCAGGCGGTAACGGCCTGAAGTAGGCCTATCCAGGCAACCCAGGATATTCATTAGGGTGGATTTCCCGGAGCCGGAGGGCCCCATAATGGCCACCAGTTCCCCCTCTTCGATCTCTAAAGACGCTTCTCGCAAGGCTGCCACCTCCACCTGGCCCATCTTATAGATCTTGGTGACCTCTTCCACTCGAATCAAGGAACCGCTCATCACTCACCCACCAAAGGGACCAAAGCCTGTAGTAGTAGGCACAGTGACCCTCGGGACCACTACCTCATCCCCTTCCTCTAGACCTCTCACCACCTCGCTCGTGAACTCATCCCGCAACCCCACTTCGATCTCCACGGGAACCGGTTCTCCCTGCACGATCTTCTCCACGTAAGTGCGGCCGCTCTCCCGATCGACTTGAACCGCTTGGTTGGGCAGGAGTAGAACCCCCTCTTTTCGCTCCGTCACGATGGTGGCGTCGGCACTCATCCCCGCCTTCAGAGGGATATTGGTAGGGACGACCTTCACCTTCACCTCGTAGGTCACCATCCCCTCGACGGAGGTGGCGGTAGGGGCGATATACTCCACCCCCCCTGGTAACTCACGGTCGGGAAGTGAATCTAGAGTTATAGTCACCTCTTGGCCCACTAAGATCTTGGCTATGTCTATTTCATCGATGTCGAGATCGAGGTGGAAGGTTGAGGGGTCAATGAGGCGGATGACGGGGGTTCCGGCGGTCACCAGTTCGCCCTCCTGGGCTCCCGCATAAGCCACAATCCCGCTGAAAGGAGCCACGATCTCGGCTCCCTCCAGTTGTAGTTGGGTCTGCCGCAGGCTGGCTTTTGCTCTGTCCACCTCCGCTTGGGCGATGGTCAACTCCTCAGGGGTGGGGCTTTGGAGCAACTTCTCCAGTTGGGCTTGTGCCTGGGCCACCTGGGACTGGGCGTTTTTGATTTCGCTCTCGGTCGGCTCGGCGATAGCCAGGTTGTAACGGGCTTTAGCGCTTTCGTATTCGATGCTCGCCTGTTGCAAGTTTGCTGCCTGGGGGGTCATCCCCACCCCAGCCCACCAGGCTATCTTGTCGTATTCCGTTTGGGCCTGCTCCAGGGCGATTCTGGCTCGCTCCAGATCGGCCTGGGCTATGACTATCTCCTCTTCGCTGGGTCCCTCCCTTAACCGCTCCAGATTGGCCTGGGCGCTCTCTAAGGAGGCTCGAGCCGCAGCCACATCCTCGGGGTTGGGGCCAGTCTCGGTTTGGGCCAGTCGCGCTTCGCTGATGACCAAGGAGGCTTGCGCCTGGGCCAGTTGTTCTTCCAAATCCGCCGTCTCTAGCCCGGCTAGGCTATCCCCCTCTCGAACCGCTTGGCTTTCGGCGACCAAAACCCTCGCTACCCTTCCCCCCGATTTAAAGGTGAGGGTCAACTCCCGAGCGGGTGCTATGCTCCCGGTGGCGCTGACCGTGGCTATTATGCTGCCCCGCTGGACGGTGACTGTTTCCAAGTTCTGGGAAGCGGGGGGTCTATTGCGCAGCCAGTAAGTAGCGTAGCCCACCCCTCCCATTACTAGGAGGATGACGACTATTATAACCGTCCTTCTCATCTCCTTCTCTCCTCTGTGGCACGAAAAGTGCCAATAGTATGATATATTGTGTAAATCATTCAAATTGTATCACATCTGTGTCAGGTTGTCAAGAAAGCGTATCTCTCATCTCAGGGCAACATCTGATGCCACTGAACATGTTACATCTCATTCATTGATTATATACGGAATTGTAGCCTATATGGTTTCACAGGTCTGGATTGTCAAGGGGAGAGTCGGGGAGGGAGAAACTCTAGGGCAGACAGTCCGAAACGGGTGTCGAGGTTGCCCACTGGGAGCGACCAAGAGCGATTCGGTCTTCTTTCGCCGTGGTGAAGACTGGTAGGGGTGGGGAGGTTTAGGCTACACCATAGCCCATTGCCGAAGTTTATGGAAGGAGGCTCAATTTGAAAGGGTGAACCTAGGCTTCGGCCACGACCCGTCTGAAGAGGGGGTAGTTCTCCAGCGCCTTTCCGGCCCCCATGGCTACACAGGCCATGGGGTTGTCGGCCACATAGGCGGGGACGCCGGTCTCCCGGGTCAGGTAACGGTCCATGTTGCGGAGGAGGGAGCCGCCCCCGGTCATGACCATCCCCCGGTCGATGATATCGGCGGCCAATTCGGGAGGGGTCTTCTCCAACACCCCCTTGACTGCGGCGGCGATGGCGGTCAAGGGCTCGGTGATAGCCTCGGTAACCTCCCCACTGCGCAACTCGATGGTCCGGGGCAGGCCGGCCACCTGGTCGCGCCCTCTTACCTCCATGGTCAACTCGTCCTCCAGAGGCAGGGCGCTCCCTATACTTATCTTAACCTCCTCCGCGGTGCGGTCCCCTACCATGAGGTTGTATTTTCTCCTCAGATAAGCGGCGATGGCTTCATCTAACCGGTTGCCCCCCACCCGCACGGAGCCGGAGACCACGATATCGTTCATGGATACAACTGCCGCCTCGCTGATGCCTCCGCCTATATCTATTATCATGTTCCCGGTAGGGGTATCGACGGGCATCCCCGCTCCCAGGGCCGCGGCCAAAGGCTCAGGGATGAGGTAGGCTACCTTGGCTCCGGCCTGGATGGCGGCGTCGTGGACGGCTCGGCTTTCCACCGTGGTTACCCCCACCGGCACGCTGATCATCACCTCCGGCCGAAAGAGGTGGAAGCGGCCCACTATGCCGGAGATGAAGTAACGGAGCATGGCCTCGGTCACCATGTAATCGGCGATGACCCCGTCCCGCATGGGGCGGAGCACCTCGATGCTCTCCGGGGTACGCCCCAACATCTCCAGGGCCTCCCGCCCCAAGGCCACGATGCGGTTATCGGTAACGGAGAGGGCCACCACCGATGGTTCCTGGAGGACGATGCCCTTGCCCCGCACGTAGACCATCACGTTGACCGTGCCCAGGTCTATCCCTATCTGTTTCTCGAACATCTGGTTAGCCCTCCTCTTGTCCTGGAGGCCTGGTTTCGCGCGGCCGGCGGCGAATCCTGGCCACCTTCAGGCGTATCTGGGAGCGGCGCAGGGCCCCTTCGATGGCCGAGCGGTCGACCCCCTCGGCCCTCTCCCCAAGCAGTCGCTCCGCTCGCTCCCTAGCCGCTTGAGCCCGAGCCAGGTCGATCTCCTCGGCCCGCTCCGCGG
>CAYUAM010000031.1:0-12315 GCA_964442805.1 uncultured Anaerolineales bacterium
GAGCGAGGTGGAGGCCAAGGTCAAGGAGGTTCGGGAGGCCATGCAGGGCAAGGACATAGCCCTCATCCGCCGCAAGACCCAAGAGTTAGGCGAGGTCTTGCAGAAGATAGGGGCGGCCATGTACCAGCAGCAGCCCGGCGCTCCTCCCCCTCCTGGTGGAGAAGGCAAACCGCCGGAGGAGGAAGGGACGGTGGAGGGGGAATTCAGGGAGGTGTAATGACTAGGGGCGAGGGAGCAATCCCTCGCCTATTCTCTACCCAACGAAGGAAAGGAAGGGTACGATGTCCGACAATAAAAAGACAGTCTATATCAAGTTCTTTGTAAGCATTGACCCTAATACTATCACGAAGCTGACAAGGACAGTGCAAGAGCGGCTGAAGGAAGGCGTTGAACGATTCGTAATACTGATATCTTCCCCTGGTGGTAGTGTTTTTGCAGGTCTTTCGGGTTATAGCTTTCTAAAAGGCATCCCCGCGGAGGTCTTCACACATAACTTTGGAAGTGCGGACTCCATTGCCACGGTTCTCTTCTGTGCAGGTTCAAGGCGCTTCTGCGTACCTCACGCACGTTTCCTCCTTCATGGAATAGGTTTTGACGTTACCAATCCGACTCGATTTGATGAGAAGATCCTTGATGAGCGTATAAAGAGTCTAAAAATCGACCGGGAGAACATCTCTCGAGTTATAGCCGACAGCACAGGAAAACCTCTAGCAGACGTCGAAAAAGATATTCTTGAGGGAACTGTGCTGAACTCAGAGCAAGCTCGCAAATATGGTCTTGTCCACGAGATCAAAACCGAGTTGTTCGAGAAAGGCGCTGAGGTGATAGAAATAACCTAGAGAATGCCTGCCATTGTGCCAACACTTCAGCCGATGTATCAAGCGAAGGAGGAATAACAATGTCCAAAAAACCTTCACATCACGGCGAGAACTGGACCCGAACTGAAATCAAGAGACTTGAGGAACTGGTACGAGAAAATACACCAACACGTGTGATGGCTATAAAGCTTGGACGCACGCCTGAGGCAGTTCGAGCAAAAGCTTCTCGACTTGGAATCTCTCTAGCGCCTTGGAATCGTCCGCCACGGAAGCCAAGGACCTAAAGGGAGATGAACCGGATGCCTGACTGGGTGAGTCCGAGCCTAGTGGGGATAGCCATCCTCTTCATCGGAATACCTGTCGCAAGAAAGACTGGCTTGTGCTCCAATTTCACTTAGCGCCTCAGGAGGAAAAGAGGCAGATCCAGGAATTTGAGCAGAAGTGGTCACCAATCTATACTGTAATGGTAGAAAAAGGGCGAGAAGACGCAAAGCGGTTGGCTTCAATATATGTTAGTTGGGATCGGGACGGCAACATCCAACTGAGGTTCGAGTCTCCGTTTCAGATGGACGATTATCAGAGGGAGGATGGCCTAGCCGTTAGTGTACCCCTGGTTGTATCTCATCAACTCGGGACGCTAAGAGTGGAAAAAGCGCTAGCTCTAGTCTCCCAGTTATTGGACTACTTGGAAAGTGATCAACATAGTGTGGGGCCGATCAACCCGGCATTGAAAAGCGCGCGTCTCGACTTACTTAAAGGCAAGGCCGCCTCCGTCTTTCTTACTTTCCATCCGAACATTCGTACCTTGGCCTTATTTGGATTTGGCGACGTCGAAGAAGCTGTGCGCCGGATGCTAGTCAACTATGCAACACATGTGCCCCGGATAGTCTCAGGAGACTTCCCAAAACGGATTAAGGATGCCCTTGTCGCATCAGTGCTTTATTTTCTCGAACATGTCGTCACGAAAGAATTGAAAAATGAGAGTCTTGACCGCACGAGGCCAAACCCTAACGTTCACCGGCAAATGATCGAATATTCCTTGTGTGTGTACCGCATGTGGGAATCGACCTTACTGCCGGAAGAGAGGTTCGCTGTAGCGTTGCAAAGATGCAAGGAGTTACATCAAATCGTCTGTATGAATCTTGGGGTGATCATTTGAGCAACTTAGCGTTACGATAACCAGCAATTGGTGACTGAGCCAATTGTCCATGACCGCTAGACGCGATTTTTGGTGATTGGTTTGCCTAGTTAGAGGGCAAGAAATGGATGTGCGGTGGATAATTGGTATTGCGATACCGCTAGCGGGTGGCATAATCCTACTCGCCAGGTTCGCAGATGCTTTGTCCAAGTTAGTTACTCTCTGGTCGAAAATCGTTAACTACTTCTACAAGACTACCATTCCAATTCGCTTGGGCTGGAAGCGACCAGCAGTCAGGAAAGCCCTTGGAGAGCCCGACAGAGAGGGAGCTGAATTTGACACATTCTTCGCCAAGGGTCTGGCAATCTTCTATGATAAAGATGGCAAAGTGGACGGTATCTCGGCAAGCCGTATGGAAACAGGCACGCATTTCGCGGGCAAGATCAAAGGGATTAGTCTAGGTGACCTGTTCGAGAAGTGTAAACGCGAGCTGGGAGATCCAGAGGAATGGGGGCTCCCAAGCTCTCATTTCTCCCTGGCCGTATGGACAAAGGGACAAGATCTTCTTCTGATTGAGATCTGGCGTCAACGTCCTACGGTCGGAGGGTATGTGGATGTCTTTCCCGGAACAGTCAAGAGCATCAGATTTGCGCGTAAGAGTTCAATAACAGTCTATGAAGCAGTCGTTGCGGTGGCTATTGAGTTCATCCGACGAGGCCAGAGACCACCACAGCTGGAAGAGGGCGCAATTGTTGACGTGGATTTGAGAGCGGACCATTTCCATGAAGATTACGAGATCTTCGGAACCACCCGTAACCTTATGGGTGGAGCCAACGTCGGGGTTACCTTTGCGGGTGGCAATGCTCTCGCGTTTTGGGTCTACCCACTGGCCGGCATCGAGCCTGCAATCCGCAGCATCTATCCATTGAGGTAAAGGCGCAAGAAGGCGAAATGCCGTCAAATCTATTAACCCATGAACGCTAGACGCGATTATTATGAGATACTGGGCGTCCCCCGGAACGCCTCGCAAAGGGAGATTGCATAGAAGTCCCGCCTAAAGGCTCCAGTCCTTAGCGCTGGAATGGAGGCTTCAGCCGGAAAAACAAGAAACGCCGCGGGGCAAAGGCCCGCTTCAAAGAATGGAGTTGACCAAGGAAGCCTTTGGGGATAACATTCTGCGTATCGTCGCCTGACAGCAATGGGGACAAGGAGGTTTCATGGCCAGAAAGAGACTTACGGAAGAGCCTCAGATCGTCGCTGCCATCATCAGCGTCATCGGCACCCTTGTCGGCACCTTGTTGATAAGCATCCTCCTGGGCTTTATGGAGGGGCGGATCGCCCTGGGGGCGCTGGTGGCCGTCATCTCTTTCCTCTTACTGATAGCCATCTGGGTACTCTTGGTCATCCGGTGGGGAGTGCGGCTGGCTGCCACTGCCGCCGCGGTGATGGTTATCGTGGGCTCCGTCATTTTCCTCATCGTTACCGTCGCTCGGTTAATCCCCATTGGTGTCCCCATTTCTACCCCCGTGGCCCTCGCCCCCAGCCCAACGCCCCAGTCAAAGCCTATGCAGACGTCCATTTCTCCATCGCCCGCTTTCACCCCCAGCCCTTTCGCGGCAGGCCCATGCCGCATCGCCTATGAAGGGGACGGCGACATCTACGTCCGTAATTGCGACGGCTCTGGCGTGCAGCGGGTGACGAACCACCCGGCCATGGATAGAGACCCCGCCTGGTCACCAGACGGGCAGCGCATCGTCTTCTCTTCCGAGCGCGACCGCCAGCCCACGCCGGGCTATACGCCTGGCTGGCTCTACATTGTAAACGCCGATGGTTCCAATCTGACTCGGCTAACCTTTGAAGATTGGGCCAACGACATAATGCCAGACTGGTCACCGGACGGCAGCCGGATTGCCTTCCATCGCAACGGTATGCTGGCTATGGTCAACCCCGATGGCTCCAACCTCAGGGAGATCTTACAAGAAAGCGACGAACTGAGTGTTGCTAATGTAGCGTGGTCGCCAGATGGTCAGCGGCTGGCTTTTGCCAATGGGCGGGCCGAAGGCGTAGCAGGGGGTTATTGGACAGTCCATGTTGTCAATGCGGACGGAACGGGGTTGCTGGAATCTAAGGGTTTCGAGGCAAAGTATGTACGGGCGGTCTGGTCCCCCGATGGCAGCCAGGTGGGGCTTGAGGTTAGTTATGATGCAGGGACCAAGTACTATCTGATTAAGGCTGATGGCAGCGGTGAGCCGGTGGAAGTCCCTTCCATCTCAGACTCATGGCACCCCTGGTACTGGCCCAAGTGGGGTGGTGAAGAGAAGAAGCCCAGCGCTTCCACCGCTGAGGAGGCCCGCGCCTTCGCTGAGCCCATCCTGGCGGCCATCGCTGGCCGTCCGCCGGACTTCAAGGATGACTTCAGCGATCCAGGGAGCGGGTGGCCGGAAGGGGAGATCCCCGAAGCACAAGGCAAACAAGGGTATTCGGGGGGCGAGTATTTTATTCAAGTCTCGCCGGATACATGTGGAACCGTAATAACCAATCGGCTGCCTGAAATTTCCGATTTTGTCCTGAAAATGGATGGGCGCTTTGTCTCAGGTAGTGAGGGCTGTTGGCAGGTAAGATTTAGGATAAGCCCTGATGATGATGCGTACGCCTTGATGCTTCACCTCGGCGGAGGTTTAAGTATGGATCTTCAGTTCAAGAAGGCCCCCCAGACGGTCGTCAATTTTCAAGGTCCAGCCATTCAGCCGGGACTTAATCAAACCAATAGCCTACAGATTGTCGCCAAAGGCCCCCAGATCGCGGTTGTTGTGAATGGCGAACCCTTGGCCCTTATCCGGGATGAGAGGCTGAGTCGAGGCTCCCTCACGCTGCCGGTCTGCAACTCTGGTGATACGCCCCTCGAGGTGCGCTTCGACAACATCGAAATTTGGGATATCTCAGACCTCTCCCCATAAGCACACCCTCATCTCCACCACGTGGGCAAGGCTGACTGGGAGGATCCAGAAGAGAAAACCTTTGTATGAGCGCTAGACGCGATTATTATGAGATACTGGGCGTCCCCCGGAACGCCTCGCAGGATGAGATCAAGCGGGCCTACCGCCGCCTGGCCCGCCAGTATCACCCTGACATCAACAAATCCCCCGATGCCGAGGCCCGCTTCAAGGAGATTAACGAGGCCTATGAGGTCTTGCACGACCCCGCCAGGCGGGCTAACTACGACCGCTTCGGCCGCGCCGATATGGGAGAGTTCGATTTCGGCTTCGGCGGGCTGAGCGACCTCTTTGAGGACTTCTTCGGCTTCGGCATGCGGCCCCGTGGGCCTCGGACGCGGGCCCAGCGGGGGGCCGACCTCCGCTACGACCTGGCCATCTCTTTCGAGGAGGCGGCCTTCGGCACGGAAAAGGAGATAGAGATCACCCGCCTCGATGCCTGCCCCACCTGCCGAGGCAGCGGCGCCGAGCCGGGCACGGAGGCCATGCGCTGTCCCCAATGTAACGGCACCGGGGAAGTGCGCCAGGTGCGCCAATCTATCTTCGGCTCCTTCGTCAATGTGGCCACCTGTCCCCGCTGCCACGGCGAGAGAGAGGTGGTCATGACCCCCTGTCGGGAGTGTCGGGGAGAGAAGCGGGTGGCCAAGGCCAAGAAACTAGCGGTGGCCATCCCCGCCGGCGTCGATTCCGGCCTTCGCCTCCGCCTTGATGGGGAGGGCGAGGCCGGGCTGTACGGCGGCTCCCCCGGCGACCTATACGTCTTCCTCTCCGTCAAGAAGCACGCATACTTCAAGCGCCAGGACTCCAACATCCTCTTGGAGTTGCCCATCAACGTGGCCCAAGCCGCCCTGGGGGACGTGGTGGAGGTCCCTACTTTGGACGGCCCGGCCACCCTCACCATCCCCGCCGGCACTCAGACGGGGGAGACCTTCCGGCTGAAAAATAAGGGCATCCCCCACCTCCGGGGCGACAGCCGCGGCGACCAGTTGGTCACCGTTTATGTGGTCACCCCTGCCCACCTCACTGAGGAGCAGAAGGGACTCTTCCAGAAATTAGCCAAGACTTTGGGCAAGGAGGTGATACCCCGGAGCGGGAAGGGGTTCCTCGACCGGATCAAGGACGCCCTTAACCGGTGATGGGAAAGAGGGGATCGTCCCTTTGGCTTCAGATAAGCCTGAAGGTCGATGAGGAGACGGCGGAAGCCATTTGTGAGGTCTTCAACCGTTACGGGGAGGGCGGAGCGGTGGTGGAGGCCCTTCCAGAAGAAGAATCGGTGACGGTGAAGACCTTTCTCCCTTTTGCGGACGAGCGACTGCCCGCCCTCAAAGAGGCCCTGTGGCATCTGGGCCAGATTCGGCCCCTACCTGAGCCAGCCATTGTAGAGTTGGCCCCGCAGGATTGGGCCGAGGCCTGGAAGGCCCATTTTGGCTCTCAACATATCGGGAAACGCCTGGTGGTGTGTCCCTCCTGGCAGGAATATCAGGCCGCCGAGGGCGAGGTGGTCATAACCTTGGACCCCGGCCTGGCTTTCGGCACCGGGCTTCACCCCACCACCCGCATGTGCCTGGAGGCCCTGGAGAGACTCCTCCAGCCTGGCATGCGGCTCCTGGACCTGGGGACCGGCTCCGGCATCCTGGCCATCGTCGCGGCCAGATTGGGAGCCCAAAGGCTCCTGGCCCTGGACACCGACCCCATGGCGGTGGGGGTGGCGAGAGGTAACATCTCAGCCAACGGCGTCGATGAGAGGGTGAAGGTGCGAGAGGGGTCGATAGAGGCCCTCCGGCCAAAGGAGCCACCTTTCGACCTCATCGTGGCCAATATCACCGCCCAGACCATCGCCGATCTGGTGGAGAGGGGCCTTCTCGACCTCCTCAAGCCGGAGGGATACCTCATCGCGGGGGGCATCCTGGAGCCCCAGAGGGAAGAGATGGAGGCGGCCTTGAAGAGCAAGGGGCTAAGGGATATTGAGGCTCGGCAGAAGGGCGATTGGGTGACGTTAATAGGGAGGAGGGCCGCCTAGAGGATGCGCCTCTACCGTTTCTTCGTCCCCTCGGAATGGTTCGAGGAGGAGCAGGTCTCCATCGCCGGCCCCCTGGTGCACCGCATGAAAGACGTGCTGCGCCTGAGGCCCGGCCAGCAGGTGACGCTACTGGACAACTCCGGCTGGGAGTACCGGGTGGAGTTGAAGGAGGTCCAGGGCGAGCAGATAGTGGGGCGAGTTATGCAGAGGGGCCTGGCCCAGGGCGAATCTCGCACCAAGATTACCCTCTACCAGTCGCTCCTCAAGGGTCAGGCTTTCGAGGGGGTGTTACAGCGGTGCACGGAGGTGGGGGTAGTGGCCTTCGTCCCGGTGGTGGCGGGGCGGTGCATCATCTCCAGCCTGGAGGATATCGGCGAAAAGAAGGTGGAGCGGTGGCGGCGGGTCATCACCGAGGCGGCGGAGCAGTCGCGGCGGGGCCGCCTCCCCCTCCTGCGCCCGGCCTTGATGTTGCGCCAGGCCTGGCGGGAGGCCGGCCGGGCCGGCCTGGCCCTGGTCCCCTGGGAGGAGGAGAGGAGCGCGACCCTACGTTCCGTCCTGGCCCACTCCGATAACCCTCCCTTCTCCATCAGCCTCTTCATCGGCCCCGAGGGGGGCTTCACGGAGGAGGAGATAGAGGAGGGGAAGAGATACGGGGCCATCCCCGTGACTCTGGGGCCCCGCGTACTCAGGGCGGAGACGGCGGGGGTGGCGGCGGCCTCGGCCATACTGTATGAACTTGGGGATATGGGGTGAGGTCAGATTAGGTTCGTGGTAGGGGTTGCGGAGGTTGGGGTAGGGACCCGCGTGGGTGTGGGCACAGGTGTCGGGACGGGCAGCGGTGGGGTCGGGGTTTCGGCGATGGGGATGAAGGCGAAGGTGCGCAGGAAGGCCTCGAACGCCGCCTGCGCCTCGTGATCTTCTGGGATGTCGGAGAGGCCGCCGGGTTGGAAGGGCACATTCCACCAGAATATGAGTGTGTACTCTCCCCCATTGTGGACGACCCATATCTGGCGATCGCCATAGCGATGCTCTGGCAATCGGGGAAAAGTCAATTCCATGGCGGGCTCACCGCCGACGGTCAGACAACATCGAGTTTTGATCTGGTCGCGGGGTTCTAGGTTGCGAAGACTGTACTCCACCGTATCGGTGATGGTCTCTCCCATGGCCGGCCAGTATCGGAAGACGGTAACGCCATAGTAGTTACCAAAGGTGTCGCCGTTCTGAATCTGAAAGAGGACCGCATCGCATAATCGGCTGGGGTCATCGGTGCACGGCCCATGGGCCAGGTCTGTAACCCGCCAGGCGGAAGGGTATTCAACGGCAAAGCCCAGGGTAGAGTCGCTGTAGCGCGTGGCCGAAGGCTCCCGGCTGAAGATGATAGCGCAGATGACGCCCACCAAGAGCAGGCCGGCCAAGCCGCCGCCCCCTATTAGGAGTTTGCCTGCCCTGCCGGATCTCCAAAGCCGGCCAATGTGCCCCATCGGCTATGCTTTCCCCTCAGCCTGCCGCCGATGATTCGGTTACTGCGTCTCGCTCCCCCTATTGCAGGATCACGATCTCCCTTGCCGTGGCCTGGACGGGATAGGATTCCATGACCGGGCCGGTGAACCGCGCCTCCACCCTCTGCCCGACCTGGAGGGCCTCAAAGGTCACCGGGCGGCGCTCCTGGCCCTCCTGTAGAAATATGCGGGTCTCCTCCGTTATGGTAACCGAGGCCTTATCGAACTGCGTGTCCTCTTCGATGGCTCCCTCGATGAGGATGGAGCCCATTATGCCCTTTTCTTGGCTCTGGGTGTCCGCCCGATGGATACTGGTGATGTTGCCTCGGATATCCACTTGTCCGCTCTCCCCCGCGCCGAAGGGGCCGCAACCGAGGAGCAATGTCATCAAGCCGATGAGCAAGGTCATCAAGCCGATGAGCAACCATGCTAATCTGATGCTCTTCATATCTCCTCTCAGTCTGTCAGAGAAGGTTCAGGTGTTCTGCTTCCCTTCCTACGAAGAATCGGGAGACTGGCCCAGTCCCTCTGGCGGGACCTGTCAACAGCCGGGCTCTCCGTAATGGTCGCAGCAGTCGCTCCGCCGTCTAATCTTTAGCCAGTTATTGCGGAGGAGCAAGCGAATCTTGCGCCCCAAGGGCATAGGGGCTTGTAGGTTGGTGAAGAAGGAGGAGAGGC
This sequence comes from uncultured Anaerolineales bacterium, assembly GCA_964442805.1. GTDB lineage: Bacteria > Chloroflexota > Anaerolineae > UBA7937 > UBA7937 > CAYUAM01. Next base: position 9,147 of record CAYUAM010000031.1, read on the forward strand.
TAGGCCGGTTGGCCGTCATCTCGTCTCCTTTTGGTATTCGATGTAGGAGTAAACTATCGTATAGGCCGCAATCAAAAGGACCGGCCCCATGATGAAGAACATGGCGTAACGGTGAAATAATGCGGCGAAGAGGGCGACTACCCCCGCAACTTTGAACAGCCTCCCCCCAATCTTGTGGGTTTTCTCCCATACTCGTTCACTGCTCAAAGTCCAAGGGGTTCTGATCCCAATAAACCAGTTCCTTTTGGCGTTCTCTACTAGAACCCCACAGTAATAAAAGAGTATCCCGAGAGCGGGGGCTAAGAATTGGATCATATTGAATCTCACGCCCCTATTCCAGAAAAGGGTTAAAAGATAGATGTAGAACAAGAACACCATCATCAACACTATCAATCCATCATAGTACTTCCTGAAGTTCTCGATATTGGCCTTCAAAGGGTCTATCTTAGGTATCAGAACGAAGAGCAATGCCAATCCCACAGAGATGAATGGCATCAGGAACAACCCCCAGAATTTTGACATATAGCCATCGACTTCACCTCTACTATTCCAGTGAGAGGCCATTGCGCCGGGCATGCGGGGATAGAAATATATTCCGATGAGGAAAGAGAGCAGTATTATCCCCAGGACTATCAGTTCACTTTTTCTCATTTTCACCTCCAATGGCTAAAGGTATCCCGAACAAAGGCGTGCAGGGAATGGCTTCTCCCAGCCAGCATCATTTGCCGGTATCAGTCCTTCTTGGTCGCCGCCCGGGCCAGTTTGACCGCGATGCCTCCTCCTGGGACTATCATGCCCACGGCATCAGCGCCGACGTCGAAGAGGAGGTCTTTGGTGAGCATCTTCTCCAGTTTTTGGCGCCAAGCCTTCCCGCCGATGCGCATCTCCCCGGTTAGACCATCGAACTCCGCGATGCTCTTCTTGTCCTTGGGCTTCCAGAGATACTCATAGGCATAGATGGGCCGGTAATACAGGGATATATCGCTTACCTCCACTTGCTCCTGGATGATCTCATCCGCCTCCAGGGGCTTGAGGAGGGCGCTAAGCATCTCCCGCACGATGGCCGAGGCCCGAGCCTTGGGTGGGACTACCAGGGCCTCCCCCCAGTCGAACTCCTCTGGCGAGACGATCTCCGTTCTAGGGAACTCCAGGTATTTCTTCCAGTCCACCTTCTCCCCGCTGATCCCCTCCACGAAGGCCTCGCTCTGGTGTTCCTCGCGGCAATGCTCCAGGCCCTGAATCCTGAGTTGCCCCTTTTCTGCGGCATATTCCTGGCCCTGAATGGTCACGCTTTGAACCTCTGGCCCACTGAGGGCGATGGTGTAGTCCCGATGTCGTTGATAGATGAAATGGGCCTGACAGGCCACGTGCCAAAAAGGCTCGTAGCGCTTCTCGCTATAGGTTATCTCCACATCCTCGCTCTTAGGGCGCTGTATAAACTTGGCCACCGTGCCGAAGACCTCGGTTTTCTTCCCCCAGGCTCGTTCCTTGGCCTGGTCGGCAGGTATCTTCTCCGGCAGAAGGTAAACCTTTTCTTCACCGAGAACGATCTCCATTCTTTCCCTCCTCTAACTACTCATTATTGACCGCTGGCCAGTGATTACTCTTTATTGTAATCCCATTGCCTCTTCATAACCACCACGCAGTAAGCGGACTTTGCGCCCCAAGGGCAGGGGGGCTTGCAGGTTGGTGAAGAAGGAGGCGATGCTAGGCCTGTTGCCCATCACCATTCGCTATCCCCTGCCCCCAACCCTACGAGCCCGACTCACTATACCCCTCACCCTGCGGCAGAAGATTGAGTCAAGCATACCTCACTTAGTCTCCGCGCCTTCTTCTGCGTTGGGCTACATTCAATCGAGCCATTTTCTCGAAAAGACAGAGCTGGCATCGAGCTCATTAGGTCCCCGACTTCGCCTTCTCGCAGGCCTCCGCAAGGCATAGCACATGGGTGTCGTAAGTCATCTTCAGATAGTCGCAAATCTTCTGACAGAAGTCGTGCTCGCCCAGGTCTTCGGTTACAATTAAATGGTCTTCCGTTCGCATCGCCACACCCACATATTTCCAATCATCGTTGTGGAATTTCATTTTATGAAAGCACTTCTCGCATTCCGTGGGGATCTCCGAATCAAAGCGCTTTGCGCGACCTTCAGTGACCATACGCCAGAACCAACCACCCACTGTGGGGTGTTGTTCCAATGCCGGCCCATACTCCTTGTCAATAGCTTGCTCGTGGTCAAGCCCCAATCCGTCGTGAAGCTCGATCTCGAGCAGCAAAATCACTGCCTCGCTGTTTTCCTTGGCCGCCTTGTAAACGATGTTTGCATCAAGTACCCAGCGAAATCTAATCATTGTGTTATCTTTCGGAGCTAGTGCTGGCGTTGGTCTCCCGCTTAACTATTGCTTCATAGTGCCCACGTGCCTCCTCGATGTCCTCTTGGAAGAAGCCTGGAGGCCATGTTTCAGGCTCATATTGTCCAAGCCCGTTCAGTTCGACCTTCTTGACAGCTGTTCCCTCAGGTGTAGGAGAGAAGTAGTAAATCGCGACATCGGATGGGGTGATCTCCTGTTCAGCAATCCGTCGCCTAATTCGGGCCAGAACGTGTTCACTATGGGTTTCGACGATCAACGTTTTATTGCGGGATGCATCGATCAGTACGTCTGCCATGTCAGCCTGAGCGCGCGGATGAAGATGAATTTCGGGCTGTTCTATAATCAATATTGAATTCTCAGGCGCATAGAAGCTCTGCACAATGATGGGAAGCGCCTGGGACACTCCGAAACCCACATCCGCAAGGTTGGCCCATACGTCAACATGGGGATCCATGAGTGAGAGGTTGTATAGCCCACCTCCGATTGGTCTCAGCTCCGTGCCCTCTGCCATATCCAGCTCTCTCATCCATCTATCTACCCAGTCGAGGAGCTTAGTTCGCTTAGCCTTTGGCTTGTGACGCTCCAGCCACATTATGGACATAGCGTACTCTCCCTGCGGTCCTACATCGGCGGGGGCTTCTCCCGTAGTGACATAATAACGTTGCGGCTCCTCTCGAAGGGGGCCCAAATGAATCATGTTGCCCAAAGCATCTATAGTGGATTGCCAAGTCCAGAACAGTAGATCCTCCCATCCAGCATTATCACGATGCTCTTGCTTATCTGTGAACATCGGCTGTGC
>CAYUAM010000032.1:0-12145 GCA_964442805.1 uncultured Anaerolineales bacterium
CTTAGCATATACCTCACCGATCCCCTCGATGGTCTCTAGCCTGGTCATCTTCTCCCCCTCGTTTTCATATTTATTTCGCAGTATCTCACTCTCCCCTTATCCTCGCAACAGGCCTTCCTTGAAGCCTCCCCCTTCCTCTGGTATGATGAACTCGGAAAGGCAGGTGGTCCCCATGATCCCCCTCAAACTTAGGATGCGAAATTTCATGTGTTACAAGGAGGTCGAGCCCCTCGACCTCTCCCAGGTCCATGTGGCCTGCTTAGTGGGCGACAATGGCCACGGCAAATCGGCCATCCTGGACGCCATCACCTGGGCCCTCTGGGGCGAGGCCCGAGCCAGAAGCGCCGATGAACTGATCCACCAGGGCCAAACGGACATGGAAGTAGAATTTCACTTCCTCTTGGAGGATAACCGCTACCGCATCATCCGCCGGCGGGAGAAGGGCAGACCAGGGCGGAGTTCCCTGGAATTTCAGATAGAAGAGGACGGTCGCTTCCGTTCCCTGACCAGCGACACCATGCGCCAAACCCAAGCCCAGATTACCGCCCTTCTGCGCATGGATTACGAGACCTTCATCAACTCCGCCTTCCTCCTTCAAGGCCGGGCTGACGCGTTCACCACTAAGCAACCAGCGGAACGAAAGCGCATATTGGGGGAGATCCTGGGCCTTTCCTTCTATGAGGCCCTGGAAGAGAGGGCCAAGGAGAGGGTCAAGGAAAGGGAGATAGAGACCAGGGAGATAGAGGCCGGCCTGACGGAGATGGAACGGGAACTGGAGAAGAAACCCGTCTATGAGGGGGAACTGGAGAAGGCCAGAGAGAGGAGTGTAGAGTTGGCGGCAAGGCTCCGCCAAGAGGAAGAGGAACTCCAGAGGCTACAGGGATGCAAAAGGGAACTGGATCATCAACTTTCCAGGCTTCAGGAGTTGGCTCGGAGGATCGAGGAGGGGGAAGCGAAATCGGCCCAGATGGAGGAGGAGGCCCGCCGCTTGGAGGAGAGGCTGGCCACCTACCAGAAACTCCTGATAGAGGAGCGAGCCATCGAGGAAGGGTTCGCTTCCCTCCAAGTCGCCCGGGAGGCCAACGAGGAGTTCAACCGCCGCCTCTCGCAGTCAGCCCAACTTAGTCAGGAGCGAAACGAACTGGAGAAAAGGGTGACGGAGGCCAAAAACGACTTGGAGTTGTCGCGCCGCCTGGCTCAGGAGAGGATGTCCAAATCGGAAGAGGAGGCCAAAAGGAGGCCCGATTTGGAGGGGAAATTGGCCTCCTTACGGGAAGAACTCAAGGAAATGGCGACTTTGGAGGAGGAGTGTCAGAGTAAGCGGGAGGAAGCCCAGGCCATCTCCAACCAGATGGCCGGCCTAAAGGCTACTAATGAGGGACTCAAAACCGATATGGAACTTCTACGGGAGAAATTGACCCTATTACAAGGCGCAGAAGCCAAATGTCCCCTCTGTGAGCAGGGTTTGACCGAGGTGGAGTTGGCCCGCATCGAGGAGAAATACCACACTCAAGGCCAGGAGATGGGAAGGCTATACCGCCAAAACCAAGAAAAGATAGAAGAACTGCAAGGCCGTCTGAGGGAGATACAGGATAGGATCTCCCTCCTAGAGCGAAATCTGCAGAGGAAGGCCCTCCTCCCAGGCCAGGAGGCCACCCTCCTAGAAGCCATAAACCGGGCAAAAGAGGCAGAGATGACCCTCCTCCAGGAGCGGAAGGGGCTGGCAGCCTTGGAGGAACAACTGGCAAAGGGAGATTTTGGCCACGCCGAGCGCGCCCGCCTGCTCCAACTGGAGGGGGAGATGGGAAGGCTGGAGTATGATCCCCAAGAGCACGAGAGCATCCGGGAAAGGCTATCCTCCCTAAGCCATTTCGAGAGGGCCAAGGGGGAATTGGAGGCCGCCCGAGAGGGGATGGGGACGGTGGAGGAAGCCTTGGAGCGGGCGCGGAGGGATCTAGGCCATTGGCAGTCGAGGCGAGTGGAGGATCTAAAGGCAAAAGAGGGTATAGAGCGAGATATCGGGGCACTGGAGGAGGCGGTCAAGGGGCTAGGGAAGAAGGAATCCCTGGTCCGAGGCCTTAAGGAAGAGGAGGCCGGGGCTCGCCAGGCTTTGGGCGCCGCGGAGCAAAGGTTGGCCCATTGTCAAAGGCTAGAGGAGGAGAAAAAGGCCAAAACCCAGCGTCTGATGAAGGTGCGGGAAGAGGGGGCCATCTATGAGGAGTTGCGCCAGGCCTTCGGCAAGCGGGGCATCCAAGCCATGATCATAGAGGCCGTCCTCCCCGAGTTGGAAGAGGAGGCCAATAGCCTCCTCAATCGCATGACCGAGGGGCGGATGCAGGTACGCTTCGAGAGCCAAAAGATGACCCAGGAAGGGAAGGTCGCCGAAACCTTGGAGATAAAGATCTCCGATGAACTGGGGAGTCGCTCCTACGAACTCTATAGCGGGGGGGAGGCCTTCCGGATAAATTTCGCCATCCGCATCGCCCTGGCCAAACTCCTGGCCCGGCGGGCCGGGGCTAGGCTGGAGACCCTCATCATCGACGAGGGCTTCGGCACCCAAGACGCCCTGGGACGGGAGCGCCTAGTGGAGGCCATAAATTCGGTGCAGGAGGATTTCCCGCGCATCCTGGTGATAACCCATATCGAGGAGTTAAAGGACGCCTTCCCGGTGCGCATCGACATCTTCAAGACCCCTCAGGGCTCTCAGATTTCGATGAATTGAAATAGTCGCAATGGGGAGCCAAGACGCATATATGGCAAAGGGGCCGAGGGGCCTTGCATATTTCCCTCCCATGGGCGATCAAATTGAGGTGGAAGGGGTAATAATTCTCCGGAGGGAGTAAGCCTTCCAGGATCTTCTCCGCCTCTGGGGCGGAGGTCCCCGGTTCGATGAGCCCCAAACGCCTGCTCACCCGATGGACATGGGTATCCACGGGAAAGGCCGGCTTCCCCAAGGCGAAGAGGAGGACGCAAGCCGCCGTCTTAGGGCCCACCCCTCGGAGGGAGGTCAGCCAGGCCTTGGCCTCCTCCACCTCCATCTGGCCCAGGAAATCTAGACTCAACTCCCCCCTTCTCTCGGTGATGGCCCTCAAGATCTCCTTCAGGCGTGGGGCCTTGAGGCCAGCCAACCCCCCAGGCCTTATGGCCTCGGCGATCTCCTCCACCGGCCCATCCCGCACCGCCTCCCAGGTGGGGAACCTCTCCCGCAACCTCCTATAGGCTCGGTCCCTGTTCACGTCGGAGGTGTTCTGGGAAAGGACGGTGGAGACCAATACCTCTAAGGGCTCCCCTCGCCTTCGCCATATCCGCTGACCATACTCTTGGACCAGGAGGCGGTGGATGGTCAAGGCCTTTTCTCGCCGCATGGCCTCCATGTCTTCCATCCCTTCCTGTCAGGAAAAATCAAGGGGGCTCGCCAGCCCCCAATTTTTATCTTTTCCTGGCCCTTAAGCCGGTTCCACCCACAACTCCACTTCTCCCTTGTCTTTCAGGGTGAAGCCCAGAGCCACCACCCCTGGAGCCACGGCCCGCCATCGATGTCGTCGGCCATCCACCAGCGCCCCTATGGCCCGATACCCCTCCGACAGGGCGAAAAGGATCTCCCCGAACTGCTGACCGGGCTTGACCAATCTCACCAGGAGCCCCTGCCCTCGGCCGCGGGCCTCCCTTTCCACCGAGGCTACCTCCACTGCTCCCTGGGTTATATGAAAGGTAGAAGTCAGGAACTGAGGTTCGGGGGAAGGGGTTTTGAAGAGGAGCACCGCCGTCTGATGGGGTTGATGACGAGGGAGGGTGATCGTCTCTCGGACCAAGCCCAGATACCGTCCCCCCCAAAAATCGTAGACATGATAGACCTCATCTCGCTCCAGGCCAAATTGGGCCAGGTCGAGGGTCGTGGTAACGGTGCGCTCCTCCCAGTTTATGATGGCGGCAACTAGCCACTCCCCATAAGCGGTCTTCACCGGAAGGGCGAAGAGGCGAGGGAGTTCTCGCTGGAATAGATCGAGAGGGGTCGCCGCCTGACCGTAGGGGGGCAGGATGCGCTTTAGATATCGCAACCGCTCCCCGGCTAAGGAAGCCAAATCATCGCCGGAGAAGATAGCCCCCCCGCTCAAAGCGGCTAGGGAGGCCAGGGTTTGCACCTCGTTCAGTTTCAGGTTAGATGCCTCCCCCCGTGGCCGCACCAAGACGCAATCGGGGTCGTTGCACCATAGCCGACGGTGCGTGAAGTAGCGAGCCAGGACGTTCCGCAGGGCGTTCCGCACCGAGGGGGAAGAGAGATCGCTCCATAAGGGTGGCCAATGGATAGCCACGTCGGGGCCGATGCGCATCCCATCCACCAGCCCCACCGCCGGCCCCAGAGGCGCCCCACAGCCCAAGAGGTATCCTTCCCCCACTGCCTCCCTTATTGCTTGCAGCCCCCGCCGGAAGGCTTGAGCCCTAGTGGCCTGGGGGTCGTGGCGCTGCCCCTCCAAGGCCCCGGCATAGAGGAAATCGATCTTGAAGAAGCGATAGCCCCATTTCTGGCTCAGGGTGGAGAAGAGTTCCTTCAGCCACCCCTGCACCTCAGGATGAGTGAGGTCCAAGGCGTATATCTCTACCCCCCGGTGGCGCCAGGCCAAGAGGGGTCCCCCCTTCGCATCCCGCAATACCCAGTCAGGGTGCTCCTGGTAGAGGCGGGAGCGGGAACTCACGGCGAAGGGGGCTGTCCATAGGCCCGCCACCCCTCCCCGAGCCTCTATCTCCTCCCTCAACCGCTCCATCCCCTGGGGGAACTTCTCCTCAATGGTGGCCAACCAATCCCCCACCGCTTCCTGATAGCCATCGTCGATAACAAAATGGCCCAGGGATACCCCCTCCTTCCTCGCCCTCTCCACGTTAGCCAGGACCTCATCAGCCCCGTTCTCGCCGAAGAAATAATACCAGGAGCACCAGCCGGTAGGCACCTCCTCGGTCACCCGGGCCCCCATCCTTTGCCCCAAGGTGGAAGCATATCCCTCCAATAAAGGGAGGGGAGAATAACCGAAGCGGAGCAGGAGCTCCTCTGACTCCATCTTTTCCCCTGGCGCTAGGACTACCCCGTCGGCATGAGAGAGGCAAGCCAATCTTCGCCAGCCGGGATCGTCCATCTCCAGATGGACCTCTCCCATCTGATCTTCGGCCGTAACGAACCCCAGAAGTAGGGAGGCTCCGGAAGGGCGATCGTGGAGCACGGTCACCTGATGGCTGACCAGGCTCTTTCGGCCGGCGGGGGTGGGATAGGGCTCATGTTGGAGGCGATACCCCTCCGTCCCCGGCTCCACGTAGTGGCCGTCGCCCACCTCTCGGGCAAAGGCCGGCGACCAAGATTGCCAACCGTTCTGAAAGAAAGACCAATCCTCCCCGGAGCCTAAATCCAGTCCGCCTTGGGAAAGAAGGAAAGGCGTGAAGGTTAGGATCTCTAGTGGCCTCTGCCCCAGGTTATGGGCCATCAGGCGGAGAGTTACTCCCTCCTTGGCCTGCAACTCCCAAGTCAATTCCAGGTTTTCGTTCCGTACGCTGAGGCTGACCCTATCCTCTACTATCCCGTAGGCCACCTCTCTCCCGAAACTCAGTTTTCTCTTCTTGCCCTCTAACCTATAGGCGACCTCTGCCGTGGCCCCCTCCACCACCATCTTATCCTGGTAGAGGTAACTTATAGTCCCCTTCAAGGGGCTGACCATCAGGTTCTCCCCCAGACGTACCCCTTTCTCCTTGCCCATCACCCCCCCTTAAGCAAAAAGCCCCCCAGCCGCCACAGCGGCTGGAAGGCTTGCCCACTAACCGTTCGCCTCTTTACGGATGCTCCGGGCAAAGAAGCGGGAAGATCATGGAACCGATAGTCGCGGGAATGGAGTAGGCTCATTCCTTCAAACGCGGGTCTAGGGCATCACGCAGGCCGTTCCCCATCAGGTTGATGGCCAGGACGGTGATGAAGATGAAAAAGCCGGGAATGAATACCAAAAAGGGGGCCTTGTAGAGGTATTCAGCCGAATTGGTCAGCATATTCCCCCAACTGGGAGTAGGCGGTTGCACTCCCATCCCCAGGTAACTGAGCGCCGTCTCTATTAATATGACGTTGCCGATCATCAAAGTGGCGGCCACGATGACGGGGGTGGTAGCATTGGGAAGGATGTGTCGGAAGATGATGCGGGCGTTGCTGGCTCCCACCACCCTGGCCGCATCGACGTAATCTCGGCCCTTGACGGAAAGGAACTCGCCCCGCACCAGGCGGGATACGCCCATCCAACTGACCGAGGCGATGACGAAGGAGAAGGCCACTACTCCCGGAGAGAAGACCACGGCGATGAAGAGCAGGAGGAAAAAGGCGGGGATGGAGAGCATGATGTCCACGAAGCGCATGATCAGGGCATCCAGGACGCCACCGTAGAACCCGGCCAAGGCCCCCAAAAGAGTACCGGCAGTCAAGGCGATGAGCACGGTAGCCGCCGCGACGCCCAAGGAGATCCGCGCCGCATATATAGCCCTGGTCAAGATATCGCGGCCTAATTCGTCGGTGCCCAGCCAATGCCTGGCCCTATCTGGCGCAAGCTGAAAGCCAGGGAGTTTAAAGTTAGCCCTCAGATCTTGGCGATAAGGTTGATAATGAGTCACGTATTGGGAGAACAAGGAGGCCCCCAAGGCCAAGACAACAAGGAGGGCGATGATCGCTCCCCCTGTCAGAGCCAACCTATCGCGGCGGAAGCGATCCCAGGCTTCCCGGAAGAGGCCCTTGCTCTCCCGCACCGCGTACCATTCCTGGATCCCTACCACGGGCTCCCCGACGCCCATGGCTCTCTCCTCCCGCACGCTCACCCTTTCTTCCTTCCTACTTCAGTCATTAACTCTAGCCCTTTTCACTCCGTCTTGATGCGAGGGTCGAGAAGGCCATAGGCTATGTCTGCCATCAGATTGCCGAAGATCACCATCACCGTGGCCATCACCACCACCCCCATGATGATGGGGTAATCCCGCTTGGTGGTGGCGTGCCAAGCCAAGCGGCCGATCCCTGGCCAGGAGAAGATAGTCTCCGTGATCAAGGCTCCCCCCACCAAGTCCGGTATGGAAAGGCCCATTAGGGTGGCCACGGGGATGAGGGCGTTGCGCAAGGCGTGCCTAACGATGACCAATTGTTCGCGAAGCCCCTTGGCCCGAGCGGTGCGAACGTAGTCCTGGCGTATCACCTCCAGCATGCTGCCCCTGATATAGCGGCTCCAGCCGGCGATGCTGATGGTAGCCAGGACGAAAGCGGGCATGACCAGGTGTTTGAGCAGGTCCCCCATGGAGAAGGGCTGTCCTATGGTAACCACCCCCCCGGAGGGAAACCAACCAAGCCTCACCGAGAAGATGAGGATAAACATCAGCCCCAGCCAGAAGGCGGGGAGGGATATGCCCGCGGTGGAGAACAGGGTGGAGATATTATCGAACCAGGAGTATTGTTTCACCGCGGCGATGACCCCTATGGGCAAGGCCAGCCCCAGGGAGAGGAGGAGGGCAGTGCCGGTTAAGAGGACGGTCTTGGGCAACCTTCCCCATATCTGGGTGGCCACCGGCCGCTGATCGATATAAGATATGCCCAGGTCGCCTCGCAGCACCCCCCCCACCCAAATGAGATACTGCTGCCAAACGGGCTTATCCAGCCCCATGTTAGCCTTAATGCGGGCGATATCCTCGGGCTTGATGTCGGCATCCAGTTCCAGCCTGGCCGTGGGGCCACCCGGGACGGCATGGATCAGGGCGAAGGAGATGATGGTGATGCCGATGAAGACCGGTATGGCCTGGAGCAGACGTCTTAGGATGACCTTGCCCATCCGGCCACCTCCCTCTCACTAAAGGAGCAAACCCACCTCAAAATAGATCTAATATAAGTCCTTGGTTACGGGGGGCCGAGGCCTCTCGGCCCCCCGTGCTGCTTCGAAAGGTTAGGCCCCTACTCCAAGTACCAGATGACCACGTCGAAGCGGTTATCATCCCGGATGTCGGTGGGGGTCATGTTCTGGACCCGCTTATTCACCGCGTAGAGAGCCTTGTCGAAGTAGAGGATGACGCTAGGCACATCCTCGGCCACGATCTTCTGCATCTGGAAGTAGAGTGCCTTTCGCTCTTCCACGTCGGTGGTCTGCAAGGCCGCGTCCAAGACCTCATCCAACTCCAGATTGGAGTATTTGTTCATGTTGAAGCCAGCGGGGTAAGAGTCGGTATCCCACATGGTCTTCTGGTCGGGGTCGATATCCCAACTGAAGCCCACCAGGAGCACCTCGTAGTCGAAGGTCTCGGTGAGTCGGGAGAGGAAGGCCCCCCACTCCTCGGTCTGGAGTTTGGCCTCCACCCCGATCTCCCTCCAGTACTCCTGCATGGCCGCTATACAGGCTTCCCTTCGGGTATTGCCGGCGTTGGTCCATAAGGTGAAGGACATGGGGGTGCCATCGGGCAACTCCCGGACGCCGTCCCCATCCTGGTCTATCACCTCGGCCTCATCCAAGAGGGCCTTGGCTTTCTCCGGGTCGTAGGGGTAAACCGGCTCGTTGTCCGGGTTGAAGGCCCAGGAGATGGGCGGCACCACCGCGTTGGCCACCACCCCATGGCCGAAGAGGATGGAGTCCACCATGGCCTGTCGGTCCAGGGCATAGAGGAGGGCTTGCCGGACCCGTACATCCTGGAAGAGGGGAGTCTTCTCCGGGTCCAGATTGTAGAGGTAGAAGGTGAAGCCGAACTGGTCCACCTCGTAGCAGCTCAGGTTCTCGTCGGCCAGGCAGGCGTCCCAGGTGGCGGCCTCGATCTGGGTGTAGTCCGCCTCCCCGGTCTGCATCTGAGCGAAGCCTGCCGTGGCGTCCTCCACGATCTTGTAGACATATTGGTCTATGCAGGGCCGGCCTCCCCAGTAGTTCTCGTTGGCCACATGCAAGAGATGGTCGTCCTTCACCCACTCCTTGAAGACGAAGGGGCCGGTGCCGACGGGCTTGGTGTTGAAGTCGGCGGTGTTTAACTCCTCGGCGGTCATCTCCCCCAAGAGGTGGTAGGGGATGATGCCATACATCCTACAGCAGAGGAAGGTCACGTCCACCGAACTCAGTTTGAACTCTATGGTGTAGTCATCCAGGCAGGTTATCTGCTCTGGGGTGAGAGTGGCAGCCAGGTCGCTCCGGCGAGGGGAGTTCAGCGCCTCATCCAAGATCATCTCGTAGGTGAACTCCACATCCTGGCAGGTGAAGGGCTCCCCGTCGTGCCAGGTAACGTCATCGCGCAGATGGAAGGTGTAGGTCAGGTTATCGTCGGAGATCTCCCAACTCTTCGCCAACTCGGGGAGAACCTCCAAGGTGTCGCCATCGATCTCGGTGAGGCTGTCGAAGATCAGGGCCCCGTTGTCCGCCGAGGACGTATCCACCCAGAGGATGGGATTCAGGTTCTCCGCATCGGCGAAACTGGCCTCCATGAAGGTCCCGCCGAATTTGCCCCCCGCGGCCTCACAAGCAGTGAGGGGCTTAGGGGTAGGGGTGGGGGGAACCGGGGTGGGGGTCGCCTCCGGCGGCGGAGGGGCCGTGGTAGGGGTAGGAGTCGCCGCCGGGCCACAGGCAGCCAGCGTTAACCCCAAGGCCACCACTAGACCTGCCAGCGCCACCCACTTCAACTGATTAAACATCTCCTCTTCCTCCTTTTAGGCTTTTCTCACTCGAAGATTACACACTCTGTTCCTTTCCCTCACCTCCCTTCTTATCATGTTCTAAGTTAAACTATTTTACAGTATGAGCCACCTCTTGTCAAGGAACCCATTTCTATGGAGTATCCTCATTTGAGGATAGGAAAATAGCTTACTCTTGGAGGGGGAAGATCGCTCACTCCCTCAAGCGAGGATCGAGGGCCTCCCGCAACCCATCGCCGACGAAATTGAAGCAGAGGACGGTGATGGTGATGAAGAGGCCAGGGAAGATGGCCAAATGTATGGCGCTCTGGACGAAGGTTTGGGCGTTGGTTAACATGTTCCCCCAACTGGCTTGCGGGGGGCGGATGCCCCAGCCCAGGAAACTCAACCAGGACTCCATCAATATGGCATCGGCTATCCCCAAGGAGGCAGCCACTAAAATCGGCGCCATGGCATTGGGGAGGAGGTGGCGGATGATGATCCGCCGGGCAGGGGCCCCTATGGCTCTGGCCGCCTCGATGAACTCCCTCTCTCGCAGCCACAGAAAGTCAGCCCGCACTAACCTGGCTACGGTCATCCAACCGAACATGCCCAAGAAGGCGGCTATGCCCCAAAAACTGGTCCCCAACATCACCGCCAAGATGAGGAGGAGGGGCAATTGGGGGAAGGAGAGCATGAGGTCCACGAAACGCATGAGGAGGTTATCTATGATGCCACCGTAAAACCCCGCGATGGCCCCGATGGGGAGGCCAATGGCTAAGGAGAAAGCCATGGCCGCCAGGCCGATGGTTAGGGAGACCTTGGAGCCATCGATGATGCGGCTAAGTTCGTCCCTTCCCACCTCGTCGGTGCCTAGCCAATGCACACGGCTGGGCGGCTGCAAGAAACCGCTCAGATCTTTGGGGATGGCCATAGGGTCGTAGGGCATGATGAGGTCGGGCGCTACCGCGGCCATAATCATCATGAGGTAAAGGGCGATGAGGACTACCGAGGAGAGGAGAGCGGCCCGGTTCCGTTTATACCGCCGCCAAACATCCTGCCACCAACTTATCCCTACCGCCTCTCCCCCTAACTCGGCCCACTTCTCGCCTATTTCCCTTCCCGCCGCTTTCCGAGAGACCTCTGCCCTATCCATCCTCAACCTTCTTCATCAATCGTAACTGATGCGCGGATCCAAGAAACCGTAACAGATGTCGGCGATGAGGTTGAAGAGCACCACCAAGAAGGCGGTGATGATCAAGATGCCTTGCACCACCGCGTAATCCCTATTCCATAAGGCCCGAAGGAGAAGGCTGCCCATGCCTGGCCAGGCGAAGACATATTCGGTCAAGATGGCTCCGCTGAAGAGGATGGGCAACGAGATGGTGATGATAGTGACCACGGGAATCATGGCGTTGCGCATAACGTGGCCCATGATGACCATCCGCTCCGCCAACCCCTTGGCCCGGGCGGTGCGGACATAATCCTGTCTGATCTGCTCCAATGTGCTGGAGCGCATATAGCGGCTCCAACTGGCGGTGAAGGCTAGGGCCAACATAGACGATGGCAAGATCAAGTGTTTGATGTGGTCGGCGGAGAAGAAACCGGTCACCAAGCCGGGGGTCGATCTGCTCCCCGCCGGCAACCACCCCAGTTTCACTGCGAAGATGATGATGAGCATCAATCCGAACCAGAATACGGGGATGGAATAGCCTACGAAGGAAAAGGTGGTGACGAAATAATCGAAAAGGGAATATCTCTTAAGGGCAGATAGGACCCCCAAGGGGAGGCTGATAGCCAGACAGATGAGGAGGGCCGCGCTCATCAATTCCATAGTGGCCGGCAACCTCTCCATGATCATCACTAGGACCGGCTGGGTGGTGCGATAGGAGACCCCCCAGTCCCCTTTAAGGATCCCCCATACCCAATAGAGGTATTGAATGGGCAAAGGCCGGTCTAACCCCAGGTTGTGCTTGATGCGGGCGATGTCCTCCGGAGTGAGGCGAACCCCGGGCCCCATATAGGCGGCCAGGGGCCCCCCGGGCGCTTGCCGCATCACATAAAAACAGACCAAGGAAATAGCTAGAAGTAAAGGTATTGCCTGTATCAACCTACGGCTGACATATCTACCCAAATTCGCATTCCTCTTTCACTTCGCGGTGGAGGGGTATCGACGATCAACTATGAGGGGGGTGTGTGGCGGGATCCCGCCACACACCCCGCGATCACCAATGGAGAAGCCTACTGCTCCAGGTCCCACTGATAGCAGTTCCAGATAGAGCCCTGGTTAGTAGGGTTGGGTATGAAGTTAGCCACCTTAACATCGGCATGGAGGTCAGTCCAAACCCGCTCGAAGATTATAGGGCCCCTATCGTAAAGGATCTCGTCGACCTTCCAATAGGCCTTCTGACGCTCCGCCTGGTCCATGGTGGCCATCCCAGCCACCGTCAGTTCGTCCACCTCTGGGTCGCTCCAGTTGTACCAGTTCTGGCCCACCGGGTTGTCCGG
>CAYUAM010000033.1:0-12011 GCA_964442805.1 uncultured Anaerolineales bacterium
CGGGTCTTCCGTCAAAGATTGAATAAGTTCGCCAAGTTACTTTGGGTGAAATATCGGCCTATGTGGTTTATCGACATAGAACTCGGCTTTGGGGTCTTTTATTACAACTACTGTCTCGATAGAGATAGCACCTATTCCATGTTGGGACAAATATGTCTTCAAATACCCTCCATTGATAATAACCTGTTTCGTGGGGCTCTTCTTCATGCGACGATATGGCTTGCCCGGCTTACGCCAAAACCAATCACTCCCCTCACACCTGTAACTGTACTCGGGACTGTAATTCTTAATCTCCATGACTAGAACGCCAAAGGGCCCAACCAGAACTCCATCTATATCTGCTTTTTCATCGGGGAGCACTAGATTTCGTATCAACGTATAACGATCATCCAAAACCGTCCCCAGAGATTGAGCAACTTTATTCTCACCCCTTTCTCCTAGCAGGTAGTTCACCCCTCTCTCAAAAGACGTTAAACCAAGGACAAAGACTGCCAAAGCTGCAAGGTAAATATATAATGTACCTGTAGGCAGGTGTGAACCCAGCCGATATAATAGAAAACTTAGGACAAGAGATGTTAGCCCTATTAGAAAACAAACGATCCACATAGTGTGGAGATAAGTCGACTTGCTAACTACCTTCAAGATATACACTCCCAGCACATAACCAAAACCGTGTTAGAATTTTGCCACCACTTCCTGGCCATCGCTAGTGGTTATCATTCCGATGGCATCGGCGCATCAGTCCCCGGTCGGATATGGCCGTAAGTCTCCTCGATGAACTCCCTAACCTCCCTCACCGACTTCCCTTCCTCGTACAGCCTCTTAACGTCACACGCTATCGCTATGCAGATCTCTCAAAAGAAGTTCTACTCCAAGAAGGTCAGAAGCAGCATGACCAGGAGCCCCGTGCAGAAACCCAGGAATTGCAGAATAGAGGGCCTGGCCTCGCACTCCTTGTGGAGTTCGGGCATCAAATCGACCCCGGCGATATAGACAAACCCTCCGGCGGCGAAGGGCACCAAGAAGGCAGTGAGCCCCTCCAGTTGGCTCCCCACTAACAAGGCCACGAGGGTGCCGACGATAGCCGTGGTGGCAGAGGCGAAATTGAGCAGCAAAGCCGTCCTCCGGCTGAAGCCCCCATGGATGAGCACCCCGAAATCGCCGACCTCCTGGGGGATCTCATGAGAGACGATGGCGATGGTGGTGGTTAGGCCCAGGGGGAGGCTGGCCAGATAGGAGGCCCCTATGATCAGGCCATCGATGAAATTGTGAACCCCGTCCCCGAAGAGGTTCATATAGGCGAAGGGGTGGGGATGGTCTTCCGAAGTGGGCACGTGGCAGTGGCGCCAACGGATCACCTTCTCTATCAGGAAGGAGATCACCAGCCCCATTATCACGTATAGTGAGATGGTAAGGGTCATCCCCCCTTCCTCCACCGCCTGGGGAAGGAGGTGCATGAAGGCATCGCCCAGGAGGGCCCCGGCGGAGAAACTGACCAAAAGGTAAACCGCCCTTTCCATACGGTATCCACTGAGGGGCAAGGTTACCACCCCTACGAAAGATACCAGGCTAACCACCACCACGCTGGCTAGGCTGGCCAGCCAAACCTCAACCATCTCCGCCTCCCCTAAAAATCGGCCAGCTACCCACCGTTGTCCAGCCTCGAACCCAGGAACCCCTTTTGTCCTCGCAAGAATTCAACCATGTCCAGGGGCTTCTTGCCCTCCAGTTGCACCTCCTCCAGGGCCAATAGCCCCTGGCCGGTCACCACCGCTGTTCCCTCCCCCTCGGCCAATATCGAGCCGGGTTCCCCACCCCTTTTCCCCGCCAAGGGATGGGCTCGCAGGACCTTGAGGCGATGCCCTCGCCAATAGGTATAGGCCCCCGGCCAAGGGTGATAGGCCCGCACTCGCCTCCAGATCTCCTCCACGTTCAACCCCCAATCGATCCGCCCGTCCTCTTTCTTGAGAACCTTAGTATAGGTGGCCTCCTCATGCCTCTGGGGACGGGGCTCGATCTCCCCGGCCAACCATCGGGGTAAGGTCTCCAAGAGCAACTCGGCCCCCACTTGCCCTAACCTTTCATCCAGGGAGCCCCTGGTCTCCTCACGCTGGATGGCGACGCGAATTTGAGCCAAGATGGGCCCCGTATCCATCCCCTCGTCCATAAGCATGATGGTTACCCCCGTCTCCTCCTCCCCGGCCAAGAGCGCCCCGGCCACCGGAGAAGGGCCCCGATATTTGGGCAGGAGGGAGGGATGGAGGTTGAGACAGCCAAAGGGTGGGATAGACAAAACCTGAGGGGGCAATATCTGGCCATAGGCAGCCACCACCACGATCTCAGGCTCCAATCCCCTCAATTGAGCGATGGCTCCCTCGTCTCTTAAGGTCCGAGGCTGCATCACTGGGATGCCCAAGGTCTGGGCGGCCTCCTTCGCCGCGGAGAAGGCCACCCTTCGCCCTCGCCCCGTGGCCTTATCCGGCCGGGTGACCACGGCCACCACCAGATAGGCCTCCGCCAGCCGTCTCAAGGAGGGCACAGCGAAACGGGGAGTCCCCATGAAGACCAGTCTTTTCCTCAACCATCCTCCTATTCGCTACCGAAGGGTAACTTTGGCCTCCATAGGGTGTTATATAATAAAGACACCCTATGGACGATTCTACCATAGTAGGCTCGCCATTCCAAGGGCTTGACATTCAGATAAAGGGTGTTATAATAATAAAAAACAAGGAGGAAAAATGGCTCAAGAGATAACTGAAAACGACAAATTGATGGCTGCCATCTCCTATCCGATCGCACTTTTGGCAATCATCATCCTCTTGGTAGAGAACATGAGGACCAGGGCTTTCCAGAAGTACCACGCCGTTCAATCCCTGGCTGTTAACATCGCCCTCTGGATAATCATAGTCTTCGGTGGCTGCATACTGAGCTTTCTCCTCACGATAATAACCTCCCCCATCGGTGGTATCGGTGGAGCTGTGGCGGCTTGCCTCTGGCCACTTTTAGTAATCCTCGGGTTCGTCCTCCTTCTCTACTGGGCCTATCAAGCCTATCAGGGAAAGTACTTCGAAATCCCCGTGGTGACGCAGTTCATCAAGAACCAGAAATGGGTGTAAGGGAAGAGCCCCTCAGAGCGGGGAGGTACCTCCCCGCTCTTTTGTTGTTAACTGGATAACCCTTCCCTATAATAATAGAGATGGCTCCCCTTACCCAATGGAAAGTATGCCCACCGGCCCCAAGTGAATATTTTACTCAACTGAAGGACCTCCCTCCCTTCCTGGCTCAATGTCTCTATAATCGAGGGCTGCGGACGGCGGAGGAGGCCCGGTCCTTCCTGGAGGGCCAAGAGGAGGGGACCCCCTTCCGCCTCCTAGGGATGAACCAAGCGGTGGCCCGACTTCGTCTGGCCCTTCGCCAGGGAGAGCGGATAGCCGTTTACGGGGATTTCGATGCCGATGGGGTGGCCGCCACCGCCCTCCTCACTCAAGTCCTCACCGCCCTGGGGGGCCAAGTTACACCCTATATCCCCCATCGCGTGGACGAAGGCTACGGCCTCAACGTTGCTGCCTTGGACAAATTAGCCGACCAAGGCTGCCGGCTGGTGGTCACCGTCGATTGCGGGGCCCGCGCCGTCCAAGAGGTGAGCCACGCCAAGAGGCTGGGGCTGGAAGTGATCATCACCGACCACCACTCGGCCTCTGAAGAACTACCCCCTGCACTAGCCATGATCAATCCCAAGCAAAGGGGGTGTCCTTATCCCTTTAAGGAACTATCGGGGGCGGGAGTGGCCTTCAAACTGGCCCAGGCCCTTTTGAGGGTAGAGAAGCAAATGCCCCTATTTGGAAGAAAGGCCCCCCTTGGCGAGGAAGACCTCTTGGACCTGGTGGCCCTGGGCACGGTGGCCGACTTGTCCCCCCTGCGGGGCGAGAACCGCAGCCTAGTTAAGAGGGGACTGGAGGTCCTCAACCGTTCGCCTCGGCCGGGCATCGCCGCCCTCTCGGCCATCTCCTCCCTGCGCCCCTCCAGCATAACCGCCCGCACTATAGGCTACATGCTGGGGCCACGCCTCAACGCCGCCGGCCGCATCGCCGATGCCATGAGCAGTTATCGGCTCCTCTCCACCGTCTCCCCCCTGGAGGCTCAAGAGCTGGCTCAAGAGTTGGAAGAGAAGAACCAAAAGCGACAATCGCTCACCCAAGAGACCCTGGAGAGGGCCAGAGAGGAGATCGCCGGACAGGAAGGGGAACCCATCCTCATTGCCAAGCACGAAGGCTACCCCTGTGGCATCATCGGCCTGGTGGCCCATCGCCTCTGTGAGGAACATTATCGTCCAGCGGTGGTCATGGAACTGAGGGAAGGGGAGTGCCGTGGCTCGGCCCGCAGCATCCTGGAGTTCGACATCGCCGCCGCTTTGGACCAGTGTCAAGACCTGCTGGTGAAATATGGCGGCCACTCCTTGGCCGCCGGCTTCACCGTGAAGAATGAGGCCCTCCCCGCCTTGGAGGATAGGCTGCGCGCCCTGGCTGCCGGCCAACTCTCCGGGCTGGATCTTAACCCCATCTTGTCCATCGACGCTCAGTTGCCCCTCACCGCCCTCGTGCCCGAGATCTTCGCCATCTCCCAATCCCTGGAGCCCCTGGGTCCCGCCAACCCACCCCCTCTCCTCCTCAG
Organism: uncultured Anaerolineales bacterium; assembly: GCA_964442805.1. Taxonomy (GTDB): domain Bacteria; phylum Chloroflexota; class Anaerolineae; order UBA7937; family UBA7937; genus CAYUAM01. Next base: position 4,672 of record CAYUAM010000033.1, read on the forward strand.
CCAAGGGGTGGAAGTGAGAGAGGGACGCTTGGTGGGCGAAGGCCACCTGCTCCTCACCCTCACCGATGGCCGCGTGGTATGGGACGCCATCGCCTTCGGCCGGGGGCGAGAAGCAGAGAGGTTACCTCGCTATGTCGATATCGTATACACCCCGGTGGTGGATCGTTGGCAGGAAGAGCGACTGCGCTTGCAGGTGGAAGATTTTCGCCCCGCTGAAGAATTATGAGACGGCGACGATACCCCCCACAGCCCATCGCCTCCGTGGGGGTGGTGGTGCGCAAAGGGGATGAAGTCCTTTTAGTTCGAAGGGGCCAAGAGCCCCGCCAGGGGGAATGGAGCATCCCCGGGGGGATAATAGAACTGGGGGAGACCATCAGGGAAGCAGCCCGGCGCGAGGTGAAGGAGGAGTGTGGCCTAGATATCCGGGTGGGCCGGGTCCTGGATGTGATCGATGCCATCTATGGGGACGAGGAGGGCCGCATCCGCTACCATTATCTCCTCGTAGATATGGCCGCCACCTACCTCGGCGGGGAGTTGAAAGCAGGCTCGGACATCGAGGAGGCCCGCTGGGTGAAGAGGGAAGAACTCCACCGCCTCTCCCTTCCGGAGAAGACCAGGGCGGTGATCCTGAAGGCTCTAGAGAAAGAATAGGATTGCCTGGAACATAAAGAGGAGAGTTAAGAATATGCTTTTTGAGCCGGGAAAGATAGGGAGCATGGAACTGACCAACCGTTTGGTCCGCTCCGCCACCGCCGAGGGGATGACCGACCATAAGGGGCGGCCCGAGCCCCCCATGATCGAGTTGTACCAGGCTTTAGCCCGGGGAGGGGTGGGGCTGATCATCACCGGCCACGCCTTCGTCCAGGGGAGCAGCCGCGTCACTCTCGCTCAGACCGGCGTCCACGAGGACGAACTCATCCCCTCCTTGCGCGCCCTGACCGAGGCCGTGCACCGAGAGGGGGGGAAGGTGGCCATGCAGATAAACCACGGGGGACGATATTCTCCCCCGGAGATCATCGGGGGGACGCCCCTGGCCCCCTCGCCCGTGCCACGAGCAAAGGACTTGCCTCCCCCTCAGGAATTGAACGAAGCCCAGATCGAGGAGTTGATCCGGGCCTACGGGTGGGCGGCCTGGCGGGCCAAGGAGGCCGGCTTCGATGGGGTACAACTCCACGCAGCCCACGGCTACCTGATCAATCAATTCCTCTCCCCAGCCACCAATTGGCGGCGCAATAGGTGGGGTGGGAGCCTGGCCCGTCGGTCGCGCTTCCTGGAGGAGGTAGCCACCGCTGCGCGAATGGAGGTGGGAGACGATTTCCCCCTGTTCATCAAACTAGGGATCCAAGATTTCGTGCCCGACGGCCTGACGCTGGAGGAAGGGGTGGAGGTAGTGAGCCACCTGGCCGATTTTGGCCTAAACGCTGTGGAGATCAGCGGGGGGTTGGGAGGAAAGAACATCCTGAAAGATATATCGCGGCCGGAAGAGGAGGCTTACTTCTTGCCCCAAGCGCGGCGAGCCCAGGAGGCCACCGACCTGCCCCTCATCCTGGTGGGAGGGTTAAGGTCCAAGGCGGTGATGGAGAGCATATTGGAGGAGGGGACCGCCGATTTCATCTCCCTCTCCCGTCCCCTAATCCGGGAGCCCGACCTGCCCCGTAAACTCCAGGAAGGGCAAGAAAGGGCGGAGTGCTTCTCCTGCAACCGCTGCTGGCCCCCGCCGGGGGAGTACGGGATCAAATGCCGCCACGAGGATATAGAAGCGAGGCAAAAATGCAGATAAGAGGGGTATATCCGCCCATTCCCACCCCTTTCAAGGAAGACGGCTCGCTGGTACTAGATCGCTTGGCCGAGAACCTAGCCCGTTGGAACGAGACGGGACTGGCCGGCTACGTGGTCTTGGGCTCCAACGGGGAGAGCGTCCACATCAAGGCGGAGGAAAGGGAGGATCTCATTCGCGCGGCCCGGGAGGCCATCCCCAAGGATCGGCTCCTCATAGTGGGCACGGGTTGCCACTCCACCGCGGAAACCATCGAGCAGACCACTCAGGCGGCGGAGGGCGGCGCCGATGCCGTCCTGGTCCTTCCTCCTCACTACTATAAGGGACAGATGACCAGCCAGGTCTTGGCCCGCCACTATACTACTTTAGCCGAGGCGGCAGAGGTCCCCATCCTGTTTTACGATATGCCCCGCTTCACGGGGGTGGAACTACCGACAGGATTGGTGGTGGAGTTGGCCCACGACCCCAACATCGTGGGAATTAAAGACAGCGGGGGCAACCTGAGCAAAATGGCCGAGATCATCCATCGAGCCCCTTCCGATTTTTCGGTGTTGGCCGGCTCGGGCGGCTTCTTCTATCCGGCCTTGGCTCTGGGGGCCACGGGAGGGGTGTTGGCAGTGGCCAACCTGTTGCCGGAGCAATGCTGCCAAATCTATCAAGCCGTCCAGGAGGGACGACACCTAGAGGCCCAAAGGCTGCAACTCAAACTGGTGGCCCTCAACCAGGCGGTAACGGCAGGCTACGGGGTCCCGGGCTTGAAAGCGGCCCTGGATATGATCGGCTACTATGGCGGCCCGCCCCGCCTGCCCTTGGCTTACCCTCAGGGCGAGCAACTGTCGGAGATCAGACGCCTCCTCGTCGAGACCGGCTTTTTCCAGGCTAGCGACATCTCTTCCTGAGGAGACCCACTTTCCAGGTCCGCTGCCTTTCCCAGCCAAGTAACCCGTTCCCCAAAGGTCTATACTCCCTTCTCGGCACCCTCAGTGAAACCGAGGGTAAGGGAGCAACGACTGGCGCCGAAAGCCATGCTGGCCTCATCAGAGGTTGACAGTACAGGCTGGGAAATGTAGTATGGCCTAGTTGCCTATAATACGACCAGAGCCTCCTCAGAACAGAATCGGTGATCTTGACTGGAAAGGAGTACCAAATGCGAAGGGATAAGAGATCGACTGGCCCGCATCCCAGACTACCCTTAGAAGAACTGGTTAGCCTGCCCACTTTCTACTTTCCCCAAATATCGTGGGGGCACGATAAAGTGGCTTTCTACTGGGACAAGAGCGGCCGGATCGAGATTTGGGTGATGGACCTTATCAGCCGAGAATTGCGCCAGGTGAGTCAGGGCCAAACGCCTAAGTCCGTCCGGGCCGGGTTCGTCTGGTCACGGGATGACCGTTTCATCGTCTTTCCTAAAGACCGCGAGGGCGACGAACAACATAACCTCTTCCGCCTCGATGTGGAGACCGGGGAGGTGGAACAATTGACCGACAACCCCCAAGCCCAGGAATACCCGGTGGAGTTCAGCCCCGACGACCAGTGGCTGCTGGTCCTCTCCAACATGAAAGGGCAGCAGAACCTGTTCAAGTTTCACTTGGGGCGACGAGAGTACGTGCAACTCACCGACTATCCCCATCCGGTCCTGGGCGGCGCGCTTTTGGCCTCTTGCCGCTGGAGCCCCGATGGGCAACGCATAGCCTACGCCACCAACGAGACGGCTAATCTGCAAAACAGCGATATCTACATCTGCGACGCCGATGGGGGCAACAAGCGGCGTCTTCTGCAGGTGAAGGAGGGATCGAGGGATAGGGTGACGGCTTGGAGTCCCGACGGCCGATACCTGGCTATCACCTCCGATGTCAGTGGGTGGGACCAGGCGGGGCTATGTGACGTGGATAGCGGAGAGGTGCACTGGTTGAGCCGGGAAGTAGACGAGGAAGCGGCCGGAGAGTTCTCCCAGGATGGGCGGATGTTATTCGCCCTCCGCAACCAGCACGCCATCGTCCAACCGGTGGTGTATGACCTGGAGAAAGGGGAAAAGGTAGCCCTCCAGACCCTTCCTGGGGTGACCCAATTCGCCGCCTTCTTTGCCCATGACCGGCGGCTCCTGGTGGACTATACCTCCATCGCTCGGAGGCTTGAATTCCTCTCCTACGATCTAGCCACGGGCCAAAGCGAGGTGATGCTGCCCGCGGAGTACGGTTCCATCGACCCAGCACAGTTCGTGGATGGAAAATATATCTCCTATCGCTCCCACGATGGCCTGGAGGTCTCCGCCATCCTCTACAAGCCCAGGGATATACCCCCCCATACTCGCTTGCCCGCCCTTCTCGAAGTCCATGGCGGTCCGGCCTCCCAGTTCTTCCGCGCCTTCGATCCCTACGTTCAATTCCTAATCGACCGCGGATTCGTGCTCCTTCAGCCCAACGTGCGGGGCAGCACCGGCTACGGGGCCAAATTTCGCGATATGAACCTGATGGATTGGGGCGGCGGGGACCTAGAAGACGTGGCCGCCGGGGCGGAATACTTGCGCCAACTACCCTATGTGGACCCAGAGCGCCTGGGGGTCTTCGGAGGCAGTTACGGCGGCTATATGACCTTCATGCAGGTGGTCAAGAAACCCGACCTTTGGAAGGTGGGCGTAGCCTGGATAGGCATAACCGACTTGCACCGTATGTACGAGAAAAGTATGGAGCATTTCAAATATTTCCTGCGCTCTTACCTGGGCGACCCCCAAGAGAACGCCCCACTGTGGCGAGAGCGAAGCGCCATCAACTACGCAGAGAATCTGCGGGCCAAGTTGTTCATCCTCCATGGGGTAAACGACCCGCGCTGTCCCGTTGATCAGGCCCGTATATTTCGTAACCGGCTTTTGGAACTGGGCCGAGTAGAGGGTGAGGATTTCGAATACATTGAACTGGGGGAGGAAGGCCATGGCTCCAAGGATATCGAGCAGAAAAGACGCATCTTCCAGTTAATCGGCGATTTCCTGGAGCGCTGGTTGTGAGACCGCCCTGAGCAAGCCTCTCCCCATCGCCCAAGCACCGAGACGGCTAGCGCCGGCCGATGGAGAGGGTGATCTCCGGGACACCCAGGCCGACGGTCAACTCAAAGGAGGAGATGATGAACTCGGACTCCTCTTTGTCCAGGACTTTGTTTATGCGCCTCACCTTGTGAGTGACGTTTACGATTAGTTCGGCGAGTTTCTCGTCGCTCACCATCTCCGTGGCGGAGGTCTTAGCCTTCGCCGCCCTCTCTTTGAACCCAGTCAACAGTTCGCCAACTTTGTCCTGGGCAGCGCTCCCATCGCCCACTACCCCGCCGGCTGCCTTCTTCGCCTTGTCAGCGCCCTCCTTGAACTTGTCGAACAACCCGCCAACCCTGTCTTGAGCCATCTCCATCCCTCCGGGTGAATTGTGATGATTTTACCTCCAGGGCTTTTTCAACAAATCGCCACGCTCTTGTCCCACGCTGCCCCTTCCATGAGCGCTGATATCATAATACTCGGCTAGGCTACGCTGGTCAAACCGTTTATAAACGGTTGACACTCAAAGGAAACCCTGTTATAATTACTGTCAAATGAAGTGAAGGGGCTTCAGAGCGTGGTCGCCTTCCATCGAAGATGGCGGCCACTCTCCTTAATTAAGGAGGGAAGATGACCACAGTAGGCTATTTGGAAGGGACGGACCCCTTGACCCTCACTAGGCTGAATCTGAGGGGGATAGCCACCTTGCCCCTGGGCAATGGATTTGACGGCCACGGCAAGAACATCGCCCACCTCACCCAGCGCGACCACGTGACCGTGGTGGTGGGCTATCTACACAAGGTGCTTCCCACCCCGACCACGAACCTCACCGCCAAGGATTTCCTCATCGCCTGCCATACCCACAACATCCCCGTCCTCCTGATCGTGCCCACAGCGGAACACCATCTAGCCCGTCAGTGTCTGGGAGAGGCGGCTGATTGGGCCACCCTGGTGGACCCGGTCGAACTCTATGACAAAATAGTAGCGCTTTCCGAATAAGGGGAGTTAAGCGCTACTACCAGGCCAGTCGTGGACACTGTCTTAAACAAAGCCCCTCTAACCGTTCATCCATAAACCTTCGTTTCGGCCAGGATCCAGCGAAGCCGCTCCATGCTAATGTTGCCGCCACTCAGGATGAGGGCCACCTTCTTCCCTCGCAGGCGGTCTTTCAACTTAATGGCCCCAGCCAGGGCGGCGGCTCCCCCGCCCTCAGCCAGATTGTGGGTCTTCTCCAAGAGGAGCAAGATGGAACTGCGCAGTTCCTCCTCGCTCACCAGGACGAAATCGCTCAAATAGTCGATCAGGATGGCCAAGGGTAACTCGAAGGGGGCGCGGGTCTGCAACCCCTCGGCGAAGGTATCAGCCTTCTCCGTGGTGACCTTGCGCCTCTCTTTCCAAGACAGATAGACCGAGGGGGCCTTCTCCGCCTGCACGCCGATAACCTCGATACTAGGGTTCACCGCCTGGGCGACAAGGCAGGCCCCGGCGGCCCCGCTACCTCCGCCGATGGGCAACAAGATAACCTCCACCTCGGGCAACTCCTCCACGATCTCTAGAGTCTCCGTGGCCACCCCGGCGATGAGGAGGGGTTCGTTACCGGGACTCACATAGCGATAACCCCTTTCCGCCGCTAACCTTTCGCAATAGGCCTTGGCCTCGTCGAAATCAGCCCCGTAGAAGATCACCTCAGCACCTAGGTTACGCATAGCCTCTACCTTTTGGGGGTTGGCGCCCTCAGGCACGACCACTCGGGCCTCCACCCCGGCCAAGCGAGCCCCATAGGCTATGGATTGACCGTGATTGCCCGTAGAGGCGGTGATGACGCCCCGTCGTTTCTCCTCCTCGCTCATGTTGGCGAAAAAGTTTACCCCTCCCCGCACCTTGAACGCCCCCACAGGCTGGTGATTTTCATGTTTTATGTAAATATCGCTTTCCAGCATCTCGCTCAGCGAGGGGTAATGGTAAAGGGGTGTGCGGGGCAGGTAGCGCGTGATTACCTGCTTGGCCCTTAAGATATCGGCAAACGTGGGCCGAGGGTACCGATTGGCCACCCTCAAAATATCATCGCCGATCTTTCCTCTCATCTTCTCTGCCTCCAGTCGCGTCAAACTCATAAACGATGACCACTAATATACCACTCCAAGCGAGGAGAAGCAAAAGCATCTCTGCAAGGTGATAGGGACTCCTCAAAGGGAATGGAGTCCTTATCGTGTCTGAAGCAATTCACAGACTGGCTTCTTACTAGAAAACAGCCTAATTCGAAGCCGTCTTGCTGTTGTCTATCCCCACCCTTTAGGTTCACTTGACGACCTGGACGAGTAGGGGTAAAATCACTAAACGATTGGATACCTCTAGTTTGAACTCGGGATGGTTCTTCTGGAGAGGTATAGATGACAAGGGATAGCAGCGTGGCCGCCACCGCCGAGAGGGTAGAACTGAGGCGGGATGTGACGCTCTGGGGCTCCTACACCTGGGGCTATGCCGATGTGGGGGCGGATATCTATGTGGCGGTGGGCCTGGTCATCGGCGGCGCCCAGGGCGGGG
>CAYUAM010000034.1:0-11868 GCA_964442805.1 uncultured Anaerolineales bacterium
CGGCCAGATCACCGTCCAAAGCCAGGTGGGGAAGGGGACTACCTTCACCATCACCCTGCCGGTGCGGCTGCCCCAGGAAGGTTTGAAGCCCAGCGCCGACAATCGTATTGAGGTCATAGGCTGATGGCAGAAGCAAAAGGAGCCATCCTAGTCATTGACGACGAGTTGGGCATCCGGGAGGGCTGTCGCCGGGTCCTGGAGCCAGAGGGATATGCCGTCGACACAGCCGCTACCGGCCAGGAGGGGTTAGGAAAAGCCCTGGCGGGGCCCTTCGACCTGGTCCTAGTAGATGTGGTACTGCCTGATATGCGCGGCATCGACCTCCTGGGACCCATTCAGGAGAAAGATCCCGACATGGTGTGCATCATCATCACCGGCTACGCTACGGTGGAACTGGCCGTGCAGGCTATCAAGGCCGGGGCCTATGATTTCCTCTCCAAGCCTTTCTCCTCAGACATGCTGCTGATGGCAATCCGGCAGGGGCTGGAGAGACGGAGGCTGGCGTTAGAGGCCAAGCGGGTCCAGGCCTTGGAGCGGGAGGCGGCCGAATTGGCCCGCGCCAAGGAGGAACTGGAGCGGCTGGATCGGTTTAAGACCACCTTTATGTTGACTGTGACCCATGAATTGCGCGCCCCCCTCACCGCGTTGCAAAGCTTCCTGCTCACCTTGCTTAAGGGATACATTCCCCCCGACCAACAGCAGCCCGTTCTCCAACAGGCCGTCGGGCGTTCGCAGGAACTCTTGGACCTGGTGGACGACCTCTTGAAACTCGCCGCCGTCAAAAGCGAGCAAGAGGTGAAGAAGCGAGAGGTTCTTTCCCTGGCCGACCCCCTGGAAAAGGTCTTTCCTCTGTTTAAGGCCCAGGCCGACGAGAAAGGGCTCACCCCCACCCTGGAGGTTCGCCAGCGTCCCCTGGTGAAGGCCGATCCCGATCAGATGGGGCAACTATGGACCAATCTGATCTCCAACGCCATCAAGTACACCCCATCGGGGGGGCAAATACGAGTCGTCCTCGAAGAGAAAGAGGGGTGGGCCATGGGGATGGTGGAAGATACTGGGATTGGCATCGCCCCCCAGGATCAGGCCCATATTTTTGAGGAGTTCTACCGGACGCGCCAGGCCAAGGAGATGGAGCCACGAGGGACAGGACTCGGTCTGCCCCTGGTCAAGCGCATCGTGGAGGGACATGGGGGGACTATCGAGGTGCAGTCGGCCCTGGGCCAGGGAAGCCGCTTCACCTTTCGTCTGCCTACCTTGCAGCCGGCCACCCTGACCCAGGAGCATGAAGAGCCCAGAGAACGAACCGCCTGATAGGCGTATATGCGTTGGGATCAAAGATATGGTGCTTTTTCCAAAACTTTGTAGTGGCTGAACATCCCGCCCTCTATATAGATGGCCTTCCGCTCCTGAGAGGCTAGTTCGTCATAGGGGCCAGAAAAGGCAACTATAGACTCCAAGAGGGTTAACCGCTGCGGTAGCAGATGGCCAGGGACTGGAGACTTTAGCCATAACATTTGGCTTCTATTTAAGAGCGGCCCTCTCTGTCCTCATAACACGATATTCGCCGTATGCCGTACTTGACAAAGGAAGGTAATTATGCTAAAATGCAATAAATCGACTATCTTGACTGACTAACTATAGAAAGATGAAACTCTCCAAGAGAAGCGAGTATGGCATTAGGGCCCTTACAGACTTAGCCTTTATGCATGAGGAAGGCCCCGTTTGCGTTGAGAATATTGCTTACTTAGAGAATATGCCGGTCAAATTCCTGCAGCAGATTCTGCTCACGCTCAAACGTGCCGGCATCCTGCATAGCAGGAAGGGGGCAAATGGCGGTTACTACCTTGCCCGGGTGCCAGGGGAGATCACTCTAGGCGAAGTGATCCGGGTCCTCGATGGCCCCCTGGCTCCCATCAGGTGCGTCAGCGAGATGGCCTACGAGAGGTGTACCTATCCAGTAGGAGAGGAAAGGTGCGGGTTGCGTCTCATCATGGGTAAGGTGCGCGCTTCCATCTCGGAGATATTGGATCACACCACCTTGGCCGATGTTTGTGCCCACGCCGCCAGCCCTTTGGAAAGTAGAACTTCCGGAAATATAAAGGCTGTTTGAAAGAGCCAACCGACCCTAATATCGAAGGAGGTTGCTTCTACAGGCTGTAACTCATATCTGAAGGCCGAATTCCCGTGAGGGAAGCGGGGGACCCAATTATCCACCCTTTTCAATGGAGGGGGTGAATCTCGCGTTAGCGAGTAGGGCGATTCTCCCGGCCCGAACCCGTCAACTAACCTCGCAGGCCTAGGGGAGACGTAGTCGAAAAGGTAGGCCCAGAGATGACTATGTCTCTGGGTCTTCAATGTGAGGAGAATCTTTGCCGTTCGGCAACTAAGAAGAATGCCCAAGGAGGGAGAAATGCGGAACTTCTACTGGGCCAAGTGGCTCATCATCGTTTCGATCGGCCTTGCAATAGCGACGGGAGGATGCCAAAAGGCGATCGAGCAGGAGGGGGGAGCCGAGTTGAAGGGAACGGTGAGGGTCTCCGGTGCTTGGGCTCTTTACCCCATGATGGTCAGGTGGGGCGAGGAATTTCATAAGATCCATCCCGAGGTCACCTTTGATATATCAGCCGGTGGGGCTGGTAAGGGGATGGCCGATGCCCTGGGGGGGTTGGTCGATATCGGGATGGTCTCGCGGGCGATATCCCCCCAAGAGATCGAAAAGGGGGCCTTCTGGGTCCCAGTTACTAAGGACGCCGTCGTCGCCACCGTCAACGAGAATAACCCGGTGATGGACGACCTTCTAAGCAGGGGTGTATCCCAAGAAACCCTAGAGGCCATCTGGATCAGTGGAGATATAACCACCTGGGGAGAAGTGGTGGGCAGGCCGGATGTGACGGATGAAATTCACGTCTATACCAGATCGGATGCCTGCGGTGCCGCCGAGACCTGGGCTCTTTACCTGGGCAAGCACGCCCAGGAGGATCTAATAGGCGTGGGTGTCTATGGGGACCCGGGGCTCGCAGAGGCGGTTCGTGAAGACCCCCTAGGCATAGGCTATAACAATCTAAATTTCGCCTTCGATGCGGCCACAAGAAAGCCAGTGGCTGGGATAAAAATACTCCCGCTCGATCTTGACGCTAATGGTCGCCTCGACGAGGGGGAAAGTTTCTACGACGCCAAGGATGTCCTAATGAAAGCCATCGCCACAGGGGTCTACCCCTCTCCCCCAGCAAGGACCGAGAACCTCGTCACCTTGGGCCAGCCCACCGGGTTGACGCGCGCTTTTATGGTCTGGATCCTAACCGATGGGCAAAGTTACTTGGAAGAGTCGGGCTACGTGCCTCTACCGAAAGAGTTGCTGGAGGAAGGGCTGAAGAAGTTGGAGTGAGAGGAGGATCCAATCCCTCCGAGAGGCAAGGGAGAAGGGATGCTTACCAGAAGCCTGAAAGACCGCCTGGCCAGCGGGCTCATGCTTGCGGTTACACTCTCTTGCAGTCTGCTCGTCTTTCTCATGGCCCTAGCCCTATATGCGCGAGCCAGGCCAATCCTGACCGCCAAGCCGCTGGGGGAGTTGATCTTCTCCTCCTCCTGGCACCCCTTGAAAGGAGAGTTTGGCTTCTACCCCTTCATCCTCGGCACGCTCTGGGTAACGGCCCTGGCCATGGTCATATCGGTTCCCCTCTCCCTTCTAACCGCCATCTATTTGGCTGAATACGCCTCAGCAGTGGTTCGAAGGGTGGTCAAGCCGCTCATCGACCTTTTGGCCGGCATCCCGTCGGTGGTCTACGGGCTGTGGGGGGTGCTGGCCGTGGTGCCGCTGATAAGAGGTTATGTGGAACCCCTGATAGGGAGGTATCTAAGGTTCATCCCTTTCTTCTCAGCGAAAAACGTCACTGGCTACAGTGTGCTGGCCGGGAGCATAGTGTTGACCCTCATGGTCTTCCCCATCATCATCTCCGTGGCCGAGGAGGTATTTAGATCGGTGCCAGACGGGCTTCGGGAGGCCTCCTTGGCCCTGGGCGCCACGCGGTGGCAAATGGTTAAGCATGTGGTAATACGCAAGGCCCTTCCCGGCGTAGTTGCGGCCATCGTCTTGGGCTTCTCTAGGGCCTTTGGGGAGACCATGGCTGTGCTCATGGTAGTGGGCAATGTGGCGATGATCCCATCATCCATATTCGACCCCGCATATCCCTTGACCGCCCTAATTGCCAACAACTATGGGGAGATGATGTCCATACCACTTTATGACTCGGCGCTCTTGGGGGCAGGTTTGTTCTTGCTGCTCATAATCCTTGGCTTCAACATCCTGGCCAGGATCATCTTGCGGCGAGCGTTGAGGGAAGCGGGGTGATGTAGAGTTGGATAAACGGAAGGAAGAGATCATCTTCCAGGGGCTGATGATAGCCTCCACCCTCACCGTCATCGGGAGCCTAATCTTTGTATTGGCAATCGTAGTTATGAAGGGCTTGCCGGCCCTTAACCTGGCTATGATCACCCAGACTCCCAAGGGAGGCTACTATATGGGAGGCGAGGGCGGGATACTTAACGCCATCGCTGGCTCCCTATGTTTGGCTGGTGGAGCAACGGTATTAGCCCTCCTCCTTAGCCTTCCCATCGCCCTATTCTTGCAGGTTTACAGTGGCAAATCCAGGCTCTCCGAGTTTACTAGGTTGTCCCTTGACGTCTTGTGGGGCGTTCCCACTATCGTGTACGGGGCCTTTGGCTTCACCATAATGGTCTTCCTGGGGATTAGGGCCTCGCTGCTGGGAGGGGTTATGACCTTGACCCTCCTTGAACTCCCCATCATGAGCCGGGCAATGGAAGAAGTGATAAGCATGGTTCCCTTCGAATTGAAGGAAAGCGCCTACGCCTTAGGAGCCACAAGGTTAGAAACAGCCCTGAGGGTGGTGGTGAGACAGTGTCTGCCTGGGATCTTGACGGCCATCCTTTTGGCCTTCGGCAGAGGCATCGGCGATACAGCATCGGTCTTGTTCACCGCTGGCTATACCGATAGCCTGCCCTCCTCGCTTTTTCGGCCGGTGGCCTCCTTGCCTTTGGCCGTCTTCTTTCAACTGGCTACCCCCTTCCCTGAGGTTCAAGCCAGGGCCTATGCCTCTGCTTTGGTGCTCACCATCATGGTCTTAATTATCAGTCTGGGCTGTAGGCTCATCGCCGGGAGGTTTACCGCCCACGTGATAAGATAGGAGGAAGGATGGCCAACCCTCACATCAGTGTCCATAACCTTAACGTATTCTATGGAGATCACCAGGCCTTGAAGGATTTGACCATCGAGATCCCCGAAAAGCAGATCACGGTGATCATCGGGCCTTCGGGTTGCGGCAAGACCACCTTCTTGAAATCGTTGAACCGATTAGTGGAACTAGTGGATAGGGTCAAGGTATCGGGCCAGGTGCTAGTTCACGGCCTCGACATCTATGACCCTAAAGTCGACGTGACGGAGATGAGAAAGAGGATAGGCCTGCTCTCTCAAAGGCCGCACCCTCTACCTATGTCGATCTATGACAATGTGGCCTTCGGCCCCCGCATTCACGGCCTCAGAGGGAGAAAAGAGTTGGATCGAACTGTGGAGGATCATCTGCGGGCCGCAGGGCTGTGGGATGAGGTGAAGGATAGGCTTAACGACCCAGCCTCAAGGCTCTCCGCTGGACAGCAGCAGCGGCTCTGCTTGGCCAGAGGGCTGGCTGTGGAACCCGAAGTTCTACTAGGTGATGAGCCCACCTCGGCCCTGGACCCCATGTCCGCCCAACATATCGAGCGACGTCTCTTCGACCTTAAGGAGAACTACACCATAGTGGTGGTCACTCACATCTTGCGACAAGCGCGGAGGCTTGCCGACTACGTCATCTTCCTCTACCTGGGTGAACTGGTGGAGCATGGCCCAGCGGAGGAGTTCTTCAATCATCCTAAGGAGGAAAGGACGCGTGCCTACATAAGGGGCGAGTTCTAGGGTAGATCGTCGTTATCCTCTCTCCTCCTTCCAGAAACTTGGCGGGTTTCGCCACATGAAACCCGCCAAGTTGTATCCTGGCACCAGCAACGAAGAAATGCCTTACCTCATTCGCACGTATATTGCCCCTCTCTTAACCCCTGTGCTATAATCTTTAACCAAGAGATGGTTAGGATGGACATTAGAGTCCAGAATAGAGGAAATGTATACCAAAGCAGAGATAGATAGGAGAGAGGGCTTCATCAGGCCAATCAGGCAAGGGGTTTGGAACTACGTGGAGGTGATGAAGCCTCGAGAGAGCGCCCTCTTGACCTTCGTAGGCCTGTGCGCGGCCATAGTGGCCGCATCCGGCCACCCCTCGTGGGGACGGTTGTTGCTCATCACCCTGGCCCTGGGGATGGGAAGCGCCGGTTGTAACGGGCTCACCAATTATCTGGACCGGGATATGGATGGCCGTATGGAGCGGACCAAGCATCGACCCATCCCCTCCGGTCGCATCTCGCCCCCAGAGAAGATGTTGCCTCCTGCCGTGGCTCTAGTGGTGGGTGGCTTACTCATAGCCCTCTATCTGAACCCCAACGCCTTCCTCTTTGGACTGGCGGGCACTCTCGTGGTTTTAATCGCCCGAAAGCGCTCTGTCACCCATGTCCCCGTGGGAGAGGTCTCCAGTTGCGCTCCCGTTCTGGTGGGGTGGCTAGGGGTAAACCCCCAACTGAATTGGACCTTGGCCTTCCTCTGCGCCATAGTCTTCTTCTGGACGCCCATCCACGTCTGGAGCCTGATGACCGCTTACCGGGAGGACTACAGGCAGGCCGGCGTTCATATCTTTCCCCTACCCCTGGGAGTGAACGTCATCGCTCGAATACTGCTGGCCCTATCCATCCTGCTCTATCTCTCCTCCCTGGGCCTCTACATTGTGGGCGGGTTGGGGCCCCTTTACCTGGCCATAGCCAACCTTTTAGGCATCGCCATAGTGGGCGCTAACGTCTACTTCCTTAAGACCGGGGCGAGCAAAGACGCCTGGAAAATCTACAAAATATCGGCCTACCCTTACTTAGGCCTAATCTTCCTCACCATCTGCCTCGATTTGTGGCTATTGGCCTAGCCTCTTATCAATATGCGGCGATCTGAATCCCTCGAAACCCCTTTCTAAGGTGGCAAAGCAGCCTCCTCTACTGTATACTTTAGAGAGAGCCTCTTTGAGGCGCGACACAGAACTCATTTGAGCCCCGCGCAGGGACAAAGGTTAGACCATGGAGGAACGAACTACGGATAAGGTGACCTATCTCGCCTATAGCGACGGACAGGCTCGCTCCATAGAGAAGTCCATCGTCAGGGAAGAGGCCTGGACCATGTTCGTGAACGGCCAAGAACTGGTGACCCTGCTTTGCACCCCCGATAAGATGAGGGCCCTAGCCCTGGGCTTCTTGGCCGCAGAGGGCATAATAAATCGCCTCGACGAGGTGGCCCTCCTTAGGGTCTGCGAGGAGGAGGGGAACATCATAGAGGTAAGGTTGCTCGACCAAGGCTTTTGCCTCCCCAGCCGACGGGTCCTCCTCTCCGGGTGTGGTGGGGGGATCACCTTCGATGCCCTAGCCAGAAGCCGTCAGCCCCTCCACTCCTCCCTCGCCATCTCCCCCTCTCAAGTGGGGGGATTGATCTCCCAACTCCACCGGAAGGCGGAAGCCTACAAAGCGGCGGGAGGCATCCATTGCTCTGCCCTAAGCGATGGCCAGGAACTTCTGGTGGTGGCCGAGGATGTGGGGCGACACAACACCCTGGATAAGATCAGGGGCGAGTGTATGTTGCGAGGCATCCCCACCAAAGACCATCTCCTCTTGACCACTGGCCGCATCTCCTCGGAGATGGTGAATAAGGCCATGGGCATGGAGGTGCCCATAGTCATCTCCCGCACCTCCCCCACCGACATGGCCGTCAGGCTAGCCCACTCCTGGGGCATCACCCTCATCGGCTACGCCCGGGGGAGGAAGATGAACCTCTATACCCACCCCCAGCGGGTCAAAAGCCCTTGACACCGGCACGATTCCAAGATATAATTATTTTAGAACATTAGTGCTAAAGGCGAGCCTTATATGAGGACCGGTACCGCCAACCTGCCCTTGCATTATGGCAAGGCCCCCAGATGGCTCTTCCAGAGGATGGCCAAACTGGCCCGGGAGATGGCCACGGTGATGGTAGTGGAGTTCGGCACCGAGGAGATGTTGCGCCGCCTCTCTGACCCCTTCTGGTTCCAATCCTTCGGCTGCGTACTGGGCTTCGACTGGCACTCCTCGGGCCTCACCACCACCGTGTGCGGGGCCCTGAAAGATGGGCTCAGGGGGCTGGAGGGCGAACTGGGACTCTTCGTGGCCGGGGGGAAGGGAGCCACCTCCCGACGGACGCCCAGGGAGATCGAAGACGTCGGCGGCCAGGTGGCCATTGAGCCCCAGAAGTTGATCTATGCCAGCCGCATGGCCGCCAAGGTGGACAGCGCCGGCCTTCAGGATGGCTACCAGATCTACCATCATACCTTCATCTTCAATAAAGAGGGGCTATGGTGCGTCGTTCAGCAGGGCATGAACACTCAGACGCGGCTGGCCCGCCGATACCATTGGCTGAGCCAGGGGGTGAGGGATTTCGTCTGCGAACCTCATGCTGCCATCTGCTGCGACGGTAGGGGGGAAGCCTTGAATATGGTGGCTCAGGAGAGCCAAGAGGCCAGGGAGGCCACCACTTTCACTAGCCAGGAGAGGCCAGAACGGCTGGTGAGGGAACTGGAGAGGCTGCAAAACCTAGACCTTCCGGCCCACCACTATGTCTCCCTGAAGGATATAGACCCCCATAGGTTGTCCAAGATCTTCCTGTCCACCTACGATAGGCAGCCTCAAGATTTCGAGGAACTCTTGGGGATGCCGGGAGTTGGTCCCAAGACCATCAGGGCCTTAAGCCTCATGGCCGAACTCCTCTACGGGGCCAAGCCCAGTTTCAGGGACCCAGTGCGCTTCAGTTTCGCCCACGGGGGCAAAGACGGCCACCCTTACCCGGTGGATCGGGAAGGTTACGACCGTTCCATAGCCATCCTGGAGGAGGCTACTCGCCGAGCCAAGGTGGGCGAAAAGGAAAGGTTGGCCGCCCTCCGCAGGTTAGCCTCCTGGGAAGCCCAAACCAGGCCTTCCCCCTAAAGAGAGAGGACCCCTTTTCCACTCAGGAGCCCTCTCACAACGTCCCCCCTCGACCCTTCTCCACTCTCTGAATCTGCTCCCCTTCGGTGAGGTCCAAGAGCCTTTCCCGCAAAATGGTCAGTTCCTTGAGAAGCCTAACCCTCTCCCGCTCGTAATCCTCTATCATCAATTCTAAGTCGGCCAGTTGGAGCGCTTTCTCCTGGAGTTCCTTTTGCAGGCCTGGTATGGTCGCCGGAAGATCGTCCTGAAGGTCCATACTCCTATCTTACCATCACGAAGTCAAAATATGGTCCAAGCCTGGTCAAATCTTGGTCTAAAAAGAAGGGGCGAGGCCCGCCGTTGGCAGGCCTCGCCCTCAGGCGGGGAGCCTGTTAGGAGGAGAGAGTCCGTTTAGCCGCAGTGAGGGTATTCTGTAGGAGCATGGTGATGGTCATGGGGCCCACGCCGCCGGGGGAGGGGGTGATGGCCCCCGCCACCTCTTTCACCTCATCGAAGGCCACGTCGCCCACCCAACGGTAGCCCTTCTCCGCGGTAGGGTCTTCCACCTTGTTCGAGCCCACATCGATGACATAGGCCCCCGGCTTCACCCAATCGCCCCTCACCATCTCCGCCCGTCCCACCGCCGCCACCAAGATGTCGGCCTTTCGACATATCTGGGCCAGGTCTTTGCTTCGCGAATGGCAGATGGTCACCGTGGCGTTGGCATGGAGGAGGAGCATGGCCACGGGCAAGCCCACGATGTTGCTCCGGCCCAAGACCACCGCCTCCGCCCCCTCGATCTTGGCCCCGGCCTTTTCTAAAAGCACAATGCAACCATAGGGGGTGCAGGGGACGAAGAGGGGCTCCCGTCCCTTCATGGCCAACCGTCCGATGTTGACGGGGTGAAAGCCGTCCACATCCTTCTCCAGGGCCACGGCGCTAAGTGCGCCCTCCTCGTCCAAGTGCTTGGGCAGGGGGAGTTGCACCAGGATGCCGTGGATATCGGGGTTAGCGCTCAACTCCTGGATCAGCGACTCCACCGCTTCCTGCTTAGCATCTCCGGGAAGGTTGTAGCCGAAGGAACTGATGCCCACCTTCTCGCAAGTGCGCTGTTTCATGCGCACATACATCTGGCTGGCCGGGTTCTCCCCCACCAGGACAGTGGCCAGGCCGGGGATGAGCCCATGCTCCACCTTTAGCCTCTCCGCCTCGGCGGCGATCTCTTGGCGCATCTCCTCGGCTATGGCGTTTCCATCGATGATCTTCGCGGTCATCTGTCATTCCTCCTTTAGAAAACCTTTATCCCGCAATAGGTTTCGGGGATCGACCAAATGTTTCTCCAGTCCCAATTTTTCTATCCCCAGCCCCAGGCCCACCAATTGGGTGATATAAAGGATGGGCATCTGAAAATCCAGCCCCATCTGCCGCTGGCGGGCATCCAGATTGACGTGACAAAGGGGACAGGCCAAGGCTACCATCTCCGCTCCCGCGGCCTTGGCGTCCTCGAGCACCTTGGCCGAAAGTTCCAGGGCCAACTCGGTCTTGGTTAAACCGAGGGTGGCGCCACAACACTCCGTCTTGTAAGACCAATCCAATGGGGAAGCCCCCACCGCCCCCAGCAACTCCTCCATCATCTGGGGGTTCTCGGGCTCCTGGACCCCGGTTACCTCCGGCGGCCGGGTGAGGACACAGCCGTAGTAGCAGGCCACCTTTAACCCCTTGAGGGGCCTCTTCACCCTCTCCTCGACCTGGGGGAGCCTGGCCCTCAAGACCTCCAGGACGTTCCTCACCTCCACCTTATCCTGGAACTGGTAACCCATCTCCTCATCTAGTCGCTCCTTGAGCCCCTTCTCCCGTCTCAGGTCCCACAAGGTGGCCTTGAAGCGAGCATAGCAGCCCGCGCAAGCCACCACTACCTCCGAATGGCCGCTCCTCTCCATGAGGGCCAGGTTGCGGAGGGACATGCGGGTGGCCAGGAGATGGTCGGTGGCATGGGCTGGAGTGCTGCCACAGCAGGTCCAACCCCTAGGCTCCACCAATTGGATCCCTAACTCCTCGAAGACGGCCCGGGTGGAGATATCGTACTCGGAGGCCGTGGAGTGCAAGGAACAGCCGGGATAATAGGCCAACTGGTCTGGCTCCGCCTTTCGAGGTTTACCCTCCCCGCGCACGATGCGAGGCACGATCTTGAGTTTCCCCTTGCGAAAGAACGCCAGGCCAAGGGGAAGGTCTTTGAAGGGCTGTCCGGTGCGCAGGTTCCTCCCCACCATGAGGCCCAACTCGTAGGAGCGGCCCAAGAGCCTGGTCCCTTGCAGGAAAAGGTCGTTGAAAAGGGCTACCTGGGGGACCTTTGGTGGCACGCCTCGTTCCAAGGCCAGGGCCTTCAACCGGTCCATGATGCGGGGCAGATCAAGGCCTTGAGGGCAGCGGGTATTGCAGGTTTGGCAGGAGGCGCAGAGCCAGATGGTGGCCGAGGAGAGGGTCTCTTCCCCCCGACCCAACTGGAGGGCTCGAATCACCTGATGGGGGGTCAGGTCGAAATGCTCGGAGAGAGGGCAACCGCTGGTGCATTTCTTGCACTGGTAGCATAAGAAAAGGTTATTCCCCGTCTCCTCCTCTATGATCTTAGCCAGATTATCCTCCCTTATGGTAACCACCATTTAACCCCTCCTAAGCGACCGTAACTCCTGAGCCATCCCTCGCGCCTCCTCCACCAAGCGGGGGGCCACGTCGAACACTGCC
>CAYUAM010000035.1:0-11720 GCA_964442805.1 uncultured Anaerolineales bacterium
CAAGAGTATGGGCATCTCGGCGAGGCCCATTACGCCTAGGCCGATCTTGCGGTTGCCCTTGGTCATCTCCTCGATCTGAGGCAGGGGGTATTGGTTGGCGTCTATCACATTGTCTAGGAAATGCACCGCTCTCCGTACCACCTGGCCTAGCCGCTCGTAGTCGATCTTTCCCCGGTCAAGCAGGTGAGCCAGGTTTATGGAGCCCAGGTTGCACGATTCATAAGGGAGGAGGGGCTGTTCGCCACAGGGGTTGGTGCTCTCGATCCGGCCCAGATGGGCCGTGGGGTTATTCTCGTTCAGTCGGTCCAGGAAGACGATGCCTGGGTCGCCGTTCTTCCAGGCCATCTCGGTGATGCGCTGGAAGACCTCGCGGGCCCGAAGGCGACCTACCACCTCTCCATTGCGGGGGCTGACTAAGGGGTATTCCTCATCTTGCTCCAAGGCCCGCATGAACTCCTCGGTGAGCCCCACGGAGATGTTGAAGTTGTTGAGCCGATAGCCACTCTCCTTGGCGGCGATGAACTCCAGGATGTCGGGGTGATCTACCTGTAAGACGGCCATATTGGCCCCCCGTCGGGTGCCACCCTGCTTAATGGTCTCCGTGGCCGCGTCGAAGACCTCCATGAAGGAGACCGGCCCTGAGGCTATCCCCCCCGTGGATTTCACCACATCTCCCTTGGGCCGCAGGTGGGAGAAGGAGAAACCGGTCCCGCCACCGCTTTGATGGATGAGGGCGGTGTGTTTGACCGCTTCGAAGATGCTCATTAGGGAGTCTTCTACGGGGATGACGAAGCAGGCCGAGAGTTGCTGCAACTCCCCCCCAGCGTTCATGAGGGTAGGGGAGTTGGGGAGGAATTGGAGAGTGGCCATGAGGTCGTAGAACTCTTGGGCGGTAGCCTCCATGTCGGCTTGGGGGTCGTAGAGGTTGTCCACAGCGGCGACATTATTGGCTACCCGCCAGAACATCTCCTTAGGGGTCTCTATGACCTTGCCCCCCGCGTCCTTTCGGAGGTATCTCCTCTCCAGGACGGTTATGGCATTGGGGGATAACTCGACCTCGGTGTCGCGATGAGACACCTTCCCTCTCCCTCACGTTCTAATAAGTAAGGTATCGCTTTAGGATGGTGGCAGCGATACCTACAGGTTCAGGCGCATCTGGGCTTGTAGTTCCGTCTCTCGCCTTTTCCACTCCCGGAACTCTTCGATCTCTTCCACCAAGGTATCCACATCGGGGAAGCGGTGATGGACGGAGGCAAATCGGAGATAGGCCACCTCATCCAATTCCCTCAGTCGCCCCATCACCATCTTGCCGATGAGGGCGCTCTCCACTTCTGCTCGCCCCAGGGCCAGGAGTTCCTGTTCCACCTCTTCCGCTAGAGCCTCTATCGCTTCCTCAGAGACCGGCCTTTTAGCGCAGGCTTTGCGAACGCCGACCATCAATTTTTCCCTCTCGAAGGGTTGACGCCGCCCATCTCGCTTTACCACCGTTAGAGGGGGGCCGACGGTGCTCTCATAGGTGGTAAAACGCTGGTGGCAGTGGAGACACTCTCGGCGGCGGCGGATCTGGACACCGGCGGCTCGGGTATCGATGACCCGAGAGTCGTGATAGGAGCAGTATGGGCATTTCATAGGGACCTCGCTTTCCCATCCTCCCTCCACTTCATGCTCATACGCTCTCTATCGCCGAACCACCAAATACAGGATGTTGAGGCAGGTTTACCCCAACATCTTGTGGTGGCGCCTTTCTAGTCTAGCACAAAGTGGGACGGATGGCAATACCCCAACCTTAAAATTATCCGAAAATTTAAGGTCTAGCGGTTTCGCTCCCCCTTGGACCTTTAGTGGCGCCGGAGGAAGGCCGGGATATCCAGGTTATCGCCGTTATAGGCTGGCACCGGGAATTCACGGACATTGGAGGCTGGTTTGGAGGCCTGCCTTGTTGCGCCGTTGAAACCGGTAGCGATGACCGTTATCTGGACCTCGCCTTCCATCGCGGGATCGATGACCGCGCCGAAGATGATGTTCACCTCGGGGTGAGCCATCTCTCTGATGATCTCGGCGGCCTGATAGACCTCGAAAAGGGCCAGGTCTGGGCCGCCGGTGACGTTGAAGAGTACCCCGGTGGCGCCGTTTATGGTTATGTCCAGGAGGGGGCTGGCCACCGCCGCTTGAGCGGCATCGGCGGCGCGGGTTTCGCCCTTGCCCCTCCCTACGGACATCAGGGCTGCTCCGCCCTCGGCCATGATGGCCCGCACGTCGGCGAAATCGAGGTTAATCAGTCCTGGCACGATGATCAACTCTGAGATGCCTTTGATCCCTTGCCGCAAGACATCGTCAGCCATGGAGAAGGCGGTTTGAAGAGAGGCCTTCCGGTCCACGATCTCCAGGAGCCGGTCGTTGGGGATGGTGATGAGGGTATCTACCTCTTCCTGGAACCTGGCCAACCCCTCCTCAGCCACGGTGCGGCGGCGCGTCCCTTCGAAGGTGAAGGGCCTAGTTACTACCCCGATGGTCAGGGCTCCCGTCTCCTTGGCCAACTGGGCAAGGAGGGGGGTTGCCCCGGTGCCGGTCCCTCCTCCCATCCCGGCGGTGATGAAGACCATGTCTGCGCCTTGAACGGTGGTCTTCAGATCCTCCTTGCTCTCCTCGGCGGCTTTGGCTCCCAGGACAGGGTCGCCCCCGGCCCCTAACCCCTTGGTGAGTTTTTGGCCGATCTGGATGCGGTAGGGGGCCTTGGAGAGGAGAAGGGCCTGGGCATCGGTGTTCACGGCCACGAAATCTACCCCTTGCATCTTCTCCTCGATCATGCGGTTCACGGCGTTATTGCCCCCACCGCCCACGCCGATCACCTTGATCTTAGCGAAACTCTTCACTTCTGGCAAGTATTCCATCTCCTCTCTCCTTTCTTATTAACCAGGAAGTAGTGCTTTCAGCCACCCCTTGAGCCGTCGAGAGATAGGCCCCGAGGCCCGGGGGGAGATCTCACGGTCCTTCATCCGCCTCAGGCCCCAGAGGAGGAGCCCCACGCTGGTGGCGTAGGCGGGGCTCTTGAGGATATCCACTAACCCTGGCAATGGTTCAGGGAGGCCCAGGCGGGCCGGCAGATCGAGGGCTCGGCTGCCGAACTCTCGCAGGCCGCTCAACTCCGCCGTCCCCCCACAGGCCACCAGGCCAGCGGGAAGGAGGCCGTCATAGCCAGAACGCTTTATCTCCTTCAGGACCAGGTCGAAGATCTCCTCCGTGCGAGCCTCGATGACTTGGGCTAACCGCCGTCGGGTGATGGTGTGTTGGGAGCTTTCCCCAAAGGCGGTCACGTCGATGGACTCCTCGGGGGCGATGGCCTCGGAGATGGCGTGGCCGTATCTTATTTTCACCTCCTCGGCTACGTTGAAGGGGGCTCGCAGGCCCACGGCGATATCGTTGGTGAGGTGGTTGCCGGCCACGGGGAGGATGAGGGTGTGCCAGATGCTGCCATCGATGAAGATGGCCACATCGGTGGTGCCACCCCCGATGTCGGCCAAGACTACCCCCATCTCCTTCTCCGCCGGGGTGAGGACTGCCTCCCCGGCGGCTAGGGGCGCCAGGACCAGGTCGTTGACCTCGATCCCCGCGGCCTGCACACACTTCACCAGGTTGTGGATGGGGGCCACGTTCCCGGTGATGACGTGAGCCTCCACCTCCAGCCGATAACCTTGTAGGCCCAAAGGGTTACGAACGCCTTCTTGCCCGTCCACGGTATATCCCCTAGGGATGGCGTGGATGATCTCCCGATGGTGGGGGATGGCTATGGCTTGGGCCGCATCCATGGCCCTATCCATATCCTCTAAGGTCACCCCGCGTGGCCCCCGGGAGATGGCCGCTACCCCGCGGCTGTTGACTGAGGAGATATGGCCCCCGCTGACCCCCACATAGGCCCGATCGATCTTGTAGCCGGAGATGTCCTCCGCTTTAGAGAGGGCGGCGGCGATGGCCTCCGTGGCCTCTTCTACGTCTACCACTATCCCTTTGCGCAGCCCTCGGGAGGGGGCGATGCCCACCCCCACGATGCGCAATTCTTCATCTTGGTTGACCTCGGCGATGAGGGCACACACCTTGGTGGTGCCCACATCGAGGGCGACGATGGTCTCTTCCACGCTTTCCTCTTTACTCCTGGCTAGTTCGGAAGTATGGCTCCGAAAATCGGAGATCTATCAACTTTGCTTCCTTCCCCTGGAGATCGCCCCACAGGGCCTCCAGAAGGGCCATCTTGGCTGGGGCGTCCTGGGCCGTCCCCAGCCAGATCTGAACCCCATCCCTAATGAAACCGAGTCCGTAGCCTTCCAAATATAGAAATTCTTCCACTTCCGGTAAAAGGGAACTGTATATTTGAGCGGCCTCAAGGATCTGGGGGTTAATGCGGTCCCCGGCCCGGGGGGAGCCGCCCCCCAGATCCTTGAGGGTGAGGGAGAGATCGCTCTCTGATCCAGATAACACTATCCCTTCGCTATCTACAAGATAAATCCCTTCGTTTGTTTGCCACCTCAGGTAGGGCTGGCGTTCTGTTATCTCGATGACTAGATGGTTAGGCAGGCGGTATCTCACCCTAGCCTGAGCGACATCGGGCAGGGATTCTACCGCCCCTACCACCCGGCGAGGGTCGAGGAAGAAGACGCTATACTCCTCTGCTCCCGAGGCCTTCAATATGGCTTCCGCCGCCAGGGCCTCGTTCCCCTGCACGGTGACCTCGAAGATGTAGAAGCGGGGGGAGAGGAAAAGGTAGGCCAAGAGGAGGCCCGAAGCCAACAGGAGGAAGAGGGTCAGAGCCTTAACCTTCCCCCCTTTTCGGCCATGAGCCGCTGGCCTGGCAGTGGGCCACCGGAAAGCCTTCAGAAGTTGACTTCTGGTCATACCTTCCCTTCCTCCCAGCGGCCGACCAGTTCGATCTCCAATTCCAACTCCACCTTGTGCTCCCGCCAGACCTTCTCCCCTATCAGGCTGATGAGGGCAGCCACGTCGCTGGCCCGGGCTTGGCCCAGGTTGACGATGTAGTTGGCATGGAGCGGGGAGACCTGGGCGTCGCCGACCCTCGCGCCCTTGAGCCCGCTTGCTTCTATCAGCCGGGCGGCGCTCTCTCCGGGAGGGTTCTTGAAGACAGAGCCGGCACATGGCTCGATAGGCTGGCTCTTTCGCCTCTGCAGTTGATATGAGGTTACCCTCTCCAGGAGGAGGGCGGGAGAATGGCGGTGGAGTTCGAACTCCACCTCTAGGATCACCCCTTTATCCCCCTGGCGGAAGCGGCTGGTGCGATAGCCAAGCCTCAAATCCGCCGCCGAGGCCTTTTTGATATGGCCGTCCTCATTCAGTATGGTAACCCCTCTTAATGTCTCGGCTACGGAAGAGCCATAGGCTCCGGCGTTGTTCACGACGGCCCCTCCTATGCTTCCCGGGATGCCCACCGCCCATTCCAGGCCCCCCCAGCCCTCCTGGGCGGTGTGGCGGGCCAAGGAGGGGAGGGAAACCCCCCCTTGGGCTCGCAGGAGATATATCTCTGAGTCCTGGCCTTGCTGGTAAACTCCTGGGCAACGGTTCTCCACCACCATCCCCTTTATCCCCCCATCGGCCACCAGGAGATTAGTGCCCCTTCCTATGACCAAATAAGGGAGATTTGCTTCCCGGGCTAAGGCGATCCATCCTAAGAGTTCCTCTTCCTTTCGCGCTATCACGTAGAGGTCGGCTGGCCCCCCGATGCGATAAGAGGTGTGGCGGGAGAGGGGTTCATCGACCAATACTTGTCCCCCCCAGCCTCGCTCTCGGGCCCGCTCTATAAGTTCGCCAGCCTTCTCTCTCATCTTCCTTTCGCTTGCAAGATGGATAAAACCTCTTCTCCCGCTTGCCAGATATCCCCCGCCCCCATGGTGATGAGGATGTCGCCCGGCTTCAACTCTTGACTTACCTGATGGGCAGCCTTTTTGAGGTCGCCGATGTGGCGGGCCTGAGGACTGTTTATGGCGGCCACTAGTTGGGCCGAATTTACCCCTAAATCGTCGCTCTCCCGAGCGGGGTATATCTCCGTCACCACCACCTGGTCGGCCTCGGCCAGGGCGGAGGCGAAACCACCGAAAAGGGCCTTGGTGCGGCTGTAGGTGTGGGGCTGAAAGAGGAGCCAGATCCTCCGTCCTGGATACCGCTCCCGGGCGGCGGCTAGGGTGGCACGGATCTCGCTGGGGTGATGGGCGTAATCGTCGATGACCGTAACCCCGGCGGCTTCCCCCTTCACCTCGAAGCGTCGCGCCACGCCCTGGAAGCGGGCTAAGGTATCCCTGGCCTTCTGAAAGTCGATCTCCAAATAGTCGGCTACGGCCAGGGCGGCTAAGGCGTTCTTCACGTTGTGGGGGCCGGGGAGGCGCAGGCTGCCCTCTCCCCGCGGGCGGTCGCTGGCGAGCACACGAAAGTTACTGCCCCCGGCGGCGTTGGCCGTAAGATCCGCGGCTCGCCAGCATGCCCGCTGGCCTAGGCCATAGGTAGTGACCTTGGCTAAGTTGGGCTCCCCTTGGAGCCGTCGAGTGGTTGGGTCGTCGGCGCAAAGGAAAAGGTGGCCCCCTTGAGGCACTAGGCCCACGAACTCTCGGAAGGCTTGGTAGAGATCCTCTTCGTCCCGGTAATAGTCAGGGTGATCCATCTCAATAGTGGTGACCACGGCCAGGGAGGGAGACAGTTCCAGGAAGGAGCGCTTATACTCGTCTGCCTCCACCACGAAGTAACGACCTTCCCCCAATTTGGCGTTGACGCCCAGTTGGGGGATGACCCCGCCTACCATGACCGTGGGGTCGTATTCGGCTTCCTCTAAGATGAGGGCGATCATGGCGCTGGTCGTGGTCTTGCCGTGGGTGCCGGCCACGGCTATCCCATATCGCCCTTCCATCAGCCGGCCCAATATCTCCCCCCTGGTCAGGATGGGGAGCCCCCGCTCCTGGGCCGCTTGCACCTCGGGGTTATGGGGGGGCACGGCGGAGGAAACGACGACCATATTTGCGTCCCCTAAATTCTCCGCTGCGTGTCCTTGGTACACCGTGCCCCCTAAGCCGACCAGGGCCTCCGTGAGGGGTGAGGGGCTCAGATCGGAGCCAGAGACCCTGTAACCTGCCTCCAAAAGCACCCGAGCGATGCCGCTCATCCCGATGCCCCCGATGCCTATCAAGTGGATATGTTCGATCCCTTCAAAAGTTTTCATCTCAACACCCGAACGAAGATCAGGAAAGCGATGAATAGCAAAAGGTATGGTTGTAGGATGGGCACAGGCAGGAAAGGCAGAAGCGCCTGGGCCAAATTGGTCAAGGGCGGCGAGAAGAGCCCCAAGAAGCGGATGGGGTAGTTGAAACGATCCAGGTAGTACCATAAGGTGCCGGCGATGAGATAGCCGTTGGCCGCCCCGCTTAAGGCGTTCATGGCCACCCCCAGCGGGCCACGGGGGGGATCTCCTCGGAAAGATAAAGTCTCCCCATGATAGGAGAGGAAGACCATGGCCCCAAATAGCCCCAGGAAGAAGAGGGATTGGATGATCTCGGCTTGGGGTCCGATCAAGAGTGGGGCTCCTATAATCCCACTCACTACGGAGTCCAGGCCGGCCATCAACCTATCTCCCCACTCGGTGAGGATGAGGAGGGCTACCATGATGCCGGTGGTGGTCCCCAGTTCCTTAGGGTAGCCTCGCACCACTCCCACGAAGATGAAGAGTATGATTAAAGCGAACCAAAGTAACTCTAGCGCTCCCACTATTACTCCCTAGTGAACCAATCTCTCATGTCCGGCGGCGCGGGACGGATGGCCCGCACGGCCAGGAAGATGATCACGAACACCCCTCCGATGATCAGGGGACGAGGGTCGAGCCCCCCTCCGGCCACTCGCTGGCCTAGGGCGGTGATTTCTTTCTCCTCCACTGGCGGGGCCAGGAGGAGCCAGGAAGGCAAGAAGGTATAGGCTATGATCAAGCCGTTGGCTGCTCCCCATAGCCCCCCTAGGAGGGCCCTGGTCAGGTTTTCCGGGGGGGAGCCCAGCCGCCAGATGACCCCGCAGGCCAAGATTATGACCGCCCCTTGGACCAGGGCAGTGAAGAAGCCCCCTCCGGCGGTGACGCCCCACTCCTCTTTGGCCTGGGACAGGATGGAGGGAGCGGCCGGGCCCAGGGCCAGCCAGGAGCCAACGATGACCGCGGTGAGGAGGGCCTGACCCTTGGCCCCCCGCCGTAGGCCCAAGAAGGAAGAGAAGAGCACGATGATGGCTAAAGGCAGATAGTGAGGCAACTACCCCTCCCTTATCATGGCCCTGAGTTCTCGGGCCAAGTTTTGGGCCGCCCCTGGCTGGGCCAGGCGGCGGGCAGCCTGAGACATCTCCCCAAGGGCCCCCTCATCGGATAGGAGCCTTTCTACGGTGGGCCAGAGGGTCTCTTCTAACTCCTCATCCTTTATCTTGGCCGCCGCTCCCCTCTCCACCAGGTATTCGGCGTTGCGTTCTTGATGCTCGGCGGCGTAGGGGTAAGGCACGAGCACGCTGGCCAGACCGGCGGCGGGGAACTCGCCCAGGGTGGAGGCCCCGGCCCGGGCCACGGCCAGGTCGGCAGCCACTAGGGCCCAGGCCATCTCCCGGTGGAGGTAAGGGTAGAGCCGGTAACGCCCCCGCAACTCCTCGGGAAGCCCCTCTTTGATCTGAGTCAGCCACTCTTCATCCTGGTAGCCGCCGAGGTGAATCAGGTAGCAGAGGGGAAGGAGGCGGGGGAGCATACGGCTTACTGCCAGGTTGATGCTGTGGGCTCCCCGGCTGCCTCCCAAGACCAGAACTACCTTCTCCCCCAGGGGGAGCCCCAATTCTTTCCTGGCCGTCTCCTTGTCCGTGGTATAGATCTCCTCCCGTACCGGGTAGCCCGTCACCACCGTCTTTTGTGGGGGGAAATGGGCCGGAGAGATGGGGAAGGAGAGGGCTATCTTTGTGGCTAAGGGGACCAAGGCGCGGATGGCCAGGCCCGGGTCGATGTCAGGCAGGTAGAGGAGGATGGGTATGCGGCGCAGCCATCCGGCAATCACCAAGGGTGCGCAGACATAACCCCCCGTGGCTAAGATGGCTTGCGGTTGGAAATCTCCCACTATATTCAGCCCTTCCACCACCCCTCTCCCTATCTGAAGGAGCCTCAAGGGCACCGCCCAGGGGGGGGCGCCACGCAGGCTAGCGGTGGCCATCCCCCGAAAGGCCAGCCCCTCCTGGGGGACCAATTGGGCTTCCATCCCATAGGGATGGCCCACGAAGCAGGTGACCAAGGATGGACCCTCCTCAACCATAAGTTGTCTGGCCACGGCTAAGGCGGGATAGATATGGCCGCCGGTGCCGCCGCCGGAGATCAAGAGCCTCATCTTCCTCCCCCTCTGCTGAGGGGTGTTGGGAGATATTCAAGAGTATCCCCAATCCAGCCATAGAGATGACTAGGGAAGAGCCTCCGAAACTGATGAAGGGCAAGGGTAGCCCGGTGAAGGGCAGGGTGGCGGTGACCACACCGATGTTGATCAGGGCTTGGATGGTGAGCCAAGAGGTAACCCCAGCGGCCAGAAGCGTCCCGTAGGCATCGGGGGCTCGCAATGTGATCCTCAGGCCACGGTAGGCCAAGAGGGCGAAAAGGACCATCACCACTAGGCAGCCTAGAAGCCCCAATTCCTCCCCAATGACGGCGAAGATGGTATCGGTATGGGAGGCGGGGAGGAAGCCAAGTTTTTGGCGGCTGGCTCCCAGCCCCAGGCCGGCAATGCCTCCCGAACCCAAGGCGATGAGGGTTTGGGCCACGTGGTAGTTGGCCCTGCTGAAGGGGTCGTTCAAGGGGTCGGAGAGGTAGGTGGAGATCCTGCTGGCCGCGTAGGAGGTGTGGCTGATCAAGAGATAGAGGGTGGCCCCCCCGATGAGGAAGCCATTGGCCAATTGCAATATATCGGCGCCAGCGACGAAAAACATGGCCAGGGCCGTGCCAGCCAACAGTATGGCCGTCCCGAAGTCTGGTTCCAGGATGATCAGGCCGGTGACCAGGCCGATGAGGACGGCAAAGGGGATGAGGCCGTAGGAGACCTGGCGGATCTTCTCCCCCTTGGAAGAAAGCCAATGGGCGATGTAGAGGACCATGGCCAGTTTGGCGAACTCGCTGGGCTGGATGGAGCGGCTGAGGAGCCAGCGGCGAGAGCCATGCACCTCCTGCCCTATGACCAGGACGGCCAGGAGGAGGAAGAGGGTGAGGCCCAAGGCCGGCAAGGAGAGACGACGCCAATGGTGATAGTCGATGCGCATGAGGACTAACATGGCCACTACCCCCAGGCCGGCCCAGAGGGCCTGGCGGCCCAAAAAGTAGGTAGGGCTGTCGTAGAGTTCGTAGGCCAGGGCGAAGGTGGAGGAGTAGACCATCATCAGCCCGAAGAGGAGCAGGGCCGCTACCGCCAGGATGATCACGTAATCTGGCCCCGTCCTCGCCATGAAGTTGAGTCTACTTTTCCTACTCATCCTAGGGCCTCGACCAAGGCTTTGAAATGCTCCCCTCTGTGAGCGAAGTCGCGATACTGATCGAAACTGGTACAAGCCGGGGAGAGAAGGACCACCTCCCCGGGCCGACTGGCTCGCACGGCCAGGTTCACCGCCTCGGCCAGATCCTGGGCCCGTTGGATAGCCGGGAGGTCCGCTCCACGCTCTCTCTGGGCCTTCCTGACCGCCTCCTCGAGGCGAGGCCCCTCTGGGCCGAAGAGAATCAGGTGGCGCACCTTTTGGACAATGAGGGCGGCTAATTCTTCCAAGGGCAGCCCCTTCCCCTTGCCCCCAGCCAAGAGCACGATGGGCCGGTCGAAGGAGCGGAGGGCGGCCATAGCCCTGTGAGGTGAAGTGGCGATGGAGTCGTTGTAGTAAGAGACACCCCTCAATTCCCGCACCAACTCCAAGCGGTGTTCCACCCCAGCGAAGGTGGTGCAGACCTCGGCCATGGCTTTCACCGTGGCCCCGGCGGCGGAGGAGATGGCGCAGGCGGCCAGGACGTTATCGAGGTTATGCTCTCCCAACAATCGAATATCGCCCTTCCGGCACACCTCCTCTTCTTGATTGTCCCGACGCACGAAGATCTTCTCCCCTCGGATGAAGGTCCCTTCCTCCACTCCATCTATGCGGCTGAAGAGGGAGAGCCTTCCCCTGCACTGGGAGGCCAAGGAGTAGGTTACAGGGTCGTCTCTCGATAGGACAGCGCGGTCCTCTGGCCCTTGGTATCGCAGGATATTGATCTTAGCCGAGAGGTAAGCCTCCATGCTGGGGTGGCGATCCAGGTGGTCGGGGGCGATATTCAAGATGGAGGCCACCGGGGGGCTCATATCCAAGGTCTCCAGTTGAAAACTAGAGAGTTCCATCACCACCCAGGCCTCAGGCCTTATCTCTTCCACCTTTTCTATCAGGGGGGAGCCGATATTGCCTCCCACCCAGCTCTCCTTCCCATCCGCCCGCAAGATCTCGCCCACCAGGGCAGTGGTGGTGGTCTTGCCGCTGCTTCCGGTGATGCCGATGATGGGGGCCCGGCAGAGGCTGAAGAAGAGCCTGGTCTCGCTGCTCAGAGGTATCCCGCGCCTCCTGGCCTCTGCTAGGATAGGGATGGTCTGGGGGACGCCGGGGCTGACGTAGATGATATCCGCCTCCAATAACTCCTGAGGGTGTCCCCCCAAAAGGAAACGCACCGGGAGGTG
>CAYUAM010000036.1:0-11183 GCA_964442805.1 uncultured Anaerolineales bacterium
GTTGGTGCCAGGGGGCACCAAATCGAATATGTAGGTCCCATCGATGTCGGAATAGATGGAGTCGATGAGAGTGCTTCCCTGCTGTAAAAACAGTTGCACTCTCTCCGAAGGTATGGTCCATTCCCCTCCTATATAGATCCAGCAGGTGCCGCTGATTCGGCCATATTCTGTAGGGGTGGCGGGCGTGGGGGTGGGGCTGGAGACGACCCCTTGATAATTTACCGTCACCGGCCCGCTAACGTTGTTGTCATCATTCGACTCGGGGATGTAATTGAAAGTATCGACCTGGATATATATGTCATGATCGCCGGTTGTTACAAACTCGTACTCGAAGATGAGTTGGATAGTTTGGTTAGCCCCCAGGCTGCCCACGGCGGCCCAGTCAGTCCCCACTTGGCGCTGCACGGGCGGCGCCGGGCTAGGGTTGACATACATATCTACCCAGAAGAGTTCGTTGGCTGGGCCGGTGGAGTCATTCTTTATAATAGTGGTGATGGTTATGGAGTCAGTGGCGGTTATGGTCCCACTGGGCTCAACGACGATGCTCTGCACTATCAAGTCGGCCGGTAGGATGGGGGTAGGGGTGGGGGTGGGGGTGGGCGCGCTCTCGCAGGGCACGTAGAAGGGTTTCACATCCTGGAAATAGGGGTCGTATAACCGTCTAGCATAGAGGTTATGGGTGCCGGCGGTAACATGTTGGGCAGCCACGGTGAAGGAGGCGGTGAAGGTCCCGTCGGTGTTGGGCGTGGCCGAGGCGTAGCCGGTCTTGGAGCGAGCCACGGAATCGGTCCCGTCCCAACTGAAGGTCACTATGCTGTTGGTCCCCGTGGGCCAATAGGAGCCGGAGACGGTGAAGTTGACATCTTGGTTATCGGGGCCACAAGAGTCGGCAGGCGACGCGATGATCAAGGTGGGTTCGTTCACAGGGGTCGGTGTCGGGGTAGGGGTATTGGTGGGGGTAGGGGTAGGCGTATCCCCCACTACTGTGGCCGAGTCGCTGGAGGTGCTGGTAAGGGCGTAGATGAGGTGGTCGTATACCAGGGGCGGGCTGACATCCACCCGGAAGTTGCCGCTGCTGTCTATGACCCCTGTTCCCAGGAGAGGACTCTCCGGCTCGGTGAGGTCTCGGATGCGCACCGTCTCGCCTGGCTGTCCCGTCCCGGCCACATAGGTATCGCCAGCCAAAAGCGGCTCTCGGATATTGATCGGCATGGGGGTAGGGGTAGGAGTATGAGTGGGGGTAGGGGTGTGGGTGGGGGTGAAGGTGG
The DNA here is from genome assembly GCA_964442805.1 of uncultured Anaerolineales bacterium. Taxonomy (GTDB): domain Bacteria; phylum Chloroflexota; class Anaerolineae; order UBA7937; family UBA7937; genus CAYUAM01. The sequence goes on from CAYUAM010000036.1 coordinate 1,269, forward strand.
GCGTGGGAGCATAAGCGGGATTGTTGGGGTCCAGGGGGTCCCAGCCGTTGGCTACCTCTTCCCCATCGCTCCAACCATCTCCATCGGTGTCCCGTAGGGTGGGGTTGGTGTGATAGGTGTTTACCTCTTGTCCATCGGTCAAACCATCCCCATCGGTATCCGGGGCCAGGGGGTTGGTGTCGTGGGTAGTTACCTCGGCACCATCGCCCAGTCCATCCCCATCCGTATCCCATACGTTGGGATTGGTACCATAGGTGCCCGTCTCGTCGCAATTGGAGAGCCCATCGCTATCGTTGTCCAGCCAGTGGTCGGCCACCAGGGGGTTGGTGTGATATACGTTAACCTCGTCCCCGTCGCTGACGCAGTCGCGGTCCGTATCCCACAAGTCGGGACGAGTGCCATAGATATCGCGTTCGTCATCGTCGGATAGGCCGTCGCCATCGGAATCGAGGGGTACCGGGGTGGGCGCCGGTTCCAGGGTGGGAGGGGGCTCGCTTCCGAAGCCGATCTGGAAGCCCTCGTTTACCATCTGGGTTTGTCCGGTGACCCGAAGAGCGGGCAGGCCGGAGGAGAAGAGGGGGACGATGATGGGGAGGTTGAATAAGACGGTGACCTCCACCCTGGTGCCGGGGATGCCGGGGTCATCCAACTCCGCCTCGCAGGCCCAGCAGGGTTGGCCTCGCACCTGCACTCCCAAATATCCTGGCTTAGCAGGATCAGTCTCTCCAGGATCGATGGAGAGCCCAAGGGCCAATTGGCGCGCCCTCTCCTTTATGGCGTCAACCCGGCACTCCTTGTGCCCCTCGTTAGTATCTGGGTAGCCCAGAGCCACGCATTCTTCCTGCAAGGGCTGGCCGGTGACGCCGTACCTGGCCGCCTCACGGGCTGCGTTCTGCACGGTCATGAAGGCCTGGAACATGCGAGCCGTCTCTATCAGCCCGAAGACGACCAAGACCAAAAGGGGTAAGATGAGGGCCAGTTCAACTAGGGTTTGTCCCTTTTTGAAATCTATCTTTCCCTTCCTTTGAGTCCTCCCTTGGCGAATCATGGCCTCTCCGCTCATAAATCTGAAGATGATGGCTTCTATAGATATTCCAGACAGAGCCCTATCGACTATCGATAGGGCTCTGGTCTGAAGTAGGGTGGTCGCGAACCTTCTAGCTGGCGGTTCGTAAGCCGGTGATGATCCGGCTGAAGACGTTACCGATCTCGGGGCCCAGGAGCATCAGGATGGCGATGACAACAATGGCCACGAGAACTAGAATCAACGCATATTCGACCAAGCCCTGGCCCTTCTCTTCTGGCAGGTAGATCACTTCTTCTCACCTCCTCTCGTTGTATTTTTTGCCCCGTCAGGACGTGAGAGAAGGAAGGCCCGCTCCTTGGCTAGCAAGGGAACGGGCCTTTCGTCTAAATTCCCGCCCTTGACATTGCCTTCGGCAACCCGGCTATCCGCCCAAGGCGGACCCGTGGCTTTGCGCCCTCCCCTCACGGAGAGTTGGCCTTTTCGGGGCAATGAATTTCCCTTTTAAGGTACAGACTTTTGGGCTCTTTGGCCCGATTACATGTTTATTTTATCGCAGATCTTACCTAAAGGCAATAGTATCATAGTACTATCGAGGCAAAGATATTCCTCGCTTTCTCCCCTATGGCAAGCCCGCTCTTTTATGCCGCTGGCATGGCTAGCCTGACCCTGGTGCCCCGCCCCACGCCACTATCAATCTCTACGCTCCCTCCCAGCATCGTTACTCTCTCCTGAAGGGTAGCCAGGCCCACGGCTCGGCGCTCCTGGGCGGCCGCCAGGGTCTCCTCTACCTCGAAGCCGCTGCCGTCATCCTCCACCGTGAGGGTGAGGCTCTCTCCTTCCAGCTTGAGGTCCACATCCACATGGGTGGCGTGGGCGTGTTGATCGACATTGTTGAGGAGTTCCTGCAGGCCGCGGAAGACGATGACTTCCAGGTGAGGCGCTAGCCGTCTCTCCTCGCCCATGATCTCCAAGTCGATGGAGAGGCCGGTTTTCTCCCGGAAATCCTGGACGTATCTGCGTAGGGTTGGGATCAGTCCCAAATCGTCCAACATCATGGGTCGGAGCCCGAAGATGAAATGTCGCGTCTTTTGGAAGGTGGTGTTCACCGCCTCCTTTAGATTGGCCAACTCGGCTCTGGCCTGGTCCGGATCGATATCGAAGAGACGCTCGCAGATCTCGGCCTGCAAGATGAGGTTAGTCAGCGACTGGGCCGGCCCATCGTGCATCTGTCGGGCCAGCCTTTGCCTCTCCCACTCCTGGGCTTCTATCACTCGTTGGATGGCGTTTGCCTCGGAAAGGCCGACCGTGGAGTCCTCCTTTTGCTCTAGAAGGTGCTCAACCCCCTCTAGCACTTCGAGCAAGCGGCGGAATTGTAGAGATAGGCGCTCCAGGGCCTCTCGCCTCCCTTCCAGTTGCTCCACCCGGCCCCTCAGGGTAAAGAGCCTCCTTTGAGAATCTTGTGCCGCGGTGTAAGCCTCCTTGATATCCTCCCGGGAATAAGCCCCCAAATCGGCCTCTATCTGGCTCAGGCGGTTGGCTATTTGCGTGTTGTGCTCGGAGAGCCTCTCTAACTCCCTAGCGCTCTGTTTCACCGAGAATTCGATTTCTTGTAGCTCTTTTTCCGTCTGCTCATGTATTTCCTTCGCCTCCTGGGCCAGATATTGGAGGCGCTGGAGGGAACTCTCATCCATGAACCACTCCTTAACTCTCTTCTCGCTTGGTGTCCTGGAGCCTGATCCAGCCATGCCGCAAGGCGTAAACGGCGGCCTCGGTGCGGTCGCGAGCCGGCAATTTGCGCAGGATAGAAGAGAGATGGTTCTTGACCGTCTGCTGGCTTATCCCCAGGGCCCGGGCGATCTCCTTGTTGCTCTCCCCCCTGGCAGCGTGCTGAAGGATCTCCAGTTCTCGGGGAGACAAAGGGGTGAAGCGAGCCTCTTCCGGGATCCCCAGGGGAGCCACTCGCTCTATCTGCTCCACCAACCAGGCGGCCAGTTCCTTCCCCGAGAGGCTCTTCTCCCCCAAAACGTACCGGCCGCCCAGCACTTCCCTTACCGCCCACACTAGGCGTTTGGGGGTGACCTCCTTGGGGAAATAGGCTGATGCCCCTGCCCTCATGGCATGGATCAGTTGTTCCTCGTCGTGGTAGGCGGTTAACAAAATGATCGCTATTTCTGGAAGAGCGCCTTTGACCTCTCTGGTGACCTGTAAGCCGTTCATAGAAGGGAGGTTGATATCCATGAGGATGATGTCAGGATTGACTTTCTCCGCCAGGCGAAGGGCCTCCAAACCATCGGCAGCCTCTACTATCTCCCCTAGATCCTCTTCCCTCTCCAGTACCTGACGCAAACCTTGCCGGAAGAAAGGGTGATCGTCGACGATCATCACTTTGACCTTCTCCATGGCTTGCCTCCTGCGAACCCGCCAGCCCTTAAACTTCTGCCCTAGTATAACATTATTATTTTCTCTTGGCAAGGTTTTTTGGGGAGAGGTTCTTGCCAACAAGAGGGGGGTTCGCTACTAGCTGACCCTCTAGCGTGCACTCCAGGTAGCCTCATATACAGCGTTATTCTCGAAGCCAGCGGTGACGCTCCAGGGGTAGCGGGTACGATAGATTAACCTCATCTTTGGGCTGGACACGATACGGGGGTACCAGGAGGGGAAGGTGACCAGATAGTCCACCCCTCTCTCCTCTAGATAGGCTAGGATCTTCTCCTCATCGTTGATGAAGGGGATCACCTCCGGGTTGGCCAACCCGGCCAGGTCCACCAGGTGGCGCTGGGAGAAGTAGCCGATGGCTCCGATGTCATGAGCGGCTATGGTGGCCTCAACTGGAGTATTCTCCTTCAGCCAATGGGCTACCCCCACCAGTTCCTCCTCGATGAAGCGCACGTCGGTGGCATAAGCCTGGGCTCCCAGGAGCCAGAAAGCGGCCAAGAGAATGGCCCCCGAGAGGGCCGTCACTTTCTTCAGGAGCCGTGAGGGGAGCGCCTCCAGCAGGTTAGCCGTGCCCCTGAGGCCCAGGAGGATGAATACGGGGATGATAGGGATGAGATACCGCCCGTGTTGATAGGTGAGGGGAAGATAGAGGATATAGATGGCCAGGAAGGCAGCCCACCAGGCCAAAAGCAGGCTCACCCTCCTTTCCTTAATCGTCCTAGGGAGGGCCCAGAGGAAGCCGGGGAGGAGCAAAACCTGCGCCCCCACCAAGGTGACGCCGGGGAGGCGTAGGAAGCGCAGCCAGAGGGGGTTGAAACTGCTCAGGTATTCGGCATGTTTGGCGTAGAAGGTGTTGGGAAGGGGGTGGCCGGCCACCAGGAGATGGAAGATTAGATAAGGGGCTAGGAGGAGGGCGAAGGCCACAGATTGGGCCATCAGGCTTTTAAACACCATCGGGTAAGCAGGCCCAGAGCGCCTCATACTATCGAGGGCTACCAGGCCGAAAAGGAGGAGCCCCTCCGGCCGGGTCAAGGTGAGGAGCCCGCCCAGCAGGCCGAGGAGGAATGGGTTGGCCTTTCTCCAGTGGCGTTCCAAGAGGAGGAGGGAGAGGGTGGTGAAGAGGAGGGTCTCCATGCCCGATAGTGCTGCCCATACCAGATGCCACTCTAGAAGACAGAACAGCCCGGCTAGATAGGCCCAACCTTCGTCGGCGAAGAGGATCACATATAGGCGACGAACCAGATAGGCGGTGAGGCCTAGGAAGAAAGCCCCCCAGAGATAGGCCCACATTTTGGGGTCCCAGGGGAGGAGGTGGCCCGGCGTCAAAAGCACGGTCCAGAGGGGGGAGGTGGAGCCGGCGCTGGGCTCCCCGGGGAGATAAGCCCATTGGCGCCAGAGGGCCAGGTTGCGGGCGAAGGTCTGGTGGATCCAAGAGTCGTCCAAGGGGAAGCCCAGCCCGCCTTGGGATAGTGAATAACCCAAATAGGTGAGCAGGCTCAAGGTCACCAGGGCAGCGGTGGCCAAGGGGAAAGGGAAACGGAGAGCCCTTCTCATGGCCCTTCTCCCAGACGGTAGATCTGCACCGCATAGCCCAGGGGGTCGGTCAGGGTGCGCAGCAGATTTAATGAGGGGTGGCTGACCTCTCCCTCATAGAGATCGTTCAGGGGAGCAGGGTGGTCCCGTTCCAGGATGAGGTAGCGGGCCCCGTAGCGGTGGGCAGCCTCCAGCACCACCTCTATATCCTCGTTGGGGATGGCCAGGGCCGGGCCATGGGTGAAATAGTAATAGGCGGGAGGGTCTACCACCATCACCGGCACGTCCTCCTCCAGCCCTTGAGCCACCTGAAGGTAGATGGTGTCTCGCTCGTTCCAGAGGGGCATGATCGGCTCCGGGGAGGTGGAAAAGAAGAGGCTTTGGGAGTAGAGGAATAGGCTGATGAGGAGGGCTAGGAAGGTGAAGCCCGCCTGGAAGAAGGCTAGGGCGGTGGGGAGGTGCCAGGTGCGTCGCCAACGGGCCACGAATTTCACCGCCTCCTCTATCCCCACCGGGGTCACGGCCAGGAAGAAGGGCAAGAGGGCCGCACTGGAGTGAAGCGTGCTCCCACGCATGCTGGGGAAGGTGAAGGCCAGGGTCATCAGGAGGTAAAGCAGGGGGGCGTAGATGAAGAAAGGCCGGTACTCCCTTCGACCCCTAATCTGCCAGAGGCCTAGGAAAGCGAAAGGGGCGAGGTAGAATTGGAGGCCCCCCAAGATGACTAGCAGATTATGAACGGCCGCCCGTAACTTCGAGGCCAAGATGGCTCTCCATCCCCAGGCCAGATAGTTAGCCCAATCCAACCTTTTGGAATAACTGAAGATATCATCATAGCTGCGCAGGAAGATGGTCTTGGTCCCGGCCCCAGGGAGAGGGGTGCCCGCTACCTGCCAGTTTCGCCAGAACCAAGGGGCCATGACCAAGAGGTATCCCCCCAGGGCCAGGGCGAGGGAAATCAAGGCCTCTCTCTTCCTCCAGGGGCCTCCTTGGTCGTCCTTCCTCTTCAAATCTGCTATCAGGACAAAAATCAGCACCGCCCAGAGGAGGACTCCATCGGCGCGGGCCAAGTGGCTGAGCCCTATGCAGAGGCCGGAGAGGCCGAAATAGGCCGGCCTGCTCACCCCTTGGGCCATGAGGAGGAGGGCCAGGCTGGCGCTCACGGCGAAGGGGGTGAAGTTATCGGGGCTGACCCAATAGGCCAGGTAGAAGCCGGAGAAGATGGTGAGGAGGCCGGCCATTAGCCCATATCGGACCTTCCCGAATAGGCGCAGGCTAAGATAATAGGCCAGGAGGGGGGGCAGGGCGGAGAGGAGGATAAAGGGCACCTGGGAGGCTCGATAAGTGGAGCCCAAGAGAACGAAGGAGAGATAGGCCAGGATGGAGGGGAGGGGCATCCAGTAGAGGTTGCTGGGGTGGGTGACCGTGGGAGGGTCATCCAGGTAGTTCCAGATGAAATCGACCACGAAGCCTCGCCCCCCATGGAGGTTTTCGGCCACGTCATAGTAATAATAGGCGTCGAAATAGCCAGGCCCCTCCAAAGGCAAGGCGGTCAAGGCCCTAACCGCCAAGGCCAAGAGAAAGATGAATATCAAGCCCGCCCGACTGGAATCTAGCCTCATTCTTTCGCCACGCGATATATGGTCACCAGGGAGTTGGCGTAGACCTTCTCCAAATAACCGGCTTTCTCTGGCTCGAAACCGACCAGAGCCCGCTCTCGAGGCCCATAGAAGAGATAATCGATATTATAACGTGCCAAGAGTGCCCTTCGCCACTCCTCAGTGGCTGAAGGGGAGAAGAAGGTTTTGGCCTCTTCCATTTTGCGCTCGTACTCCAGCGTCTCCGCCCAATGGCCCAAGAAGACCAGGTTGCCGGCCCGGGCGGGGAGAGGGCGTAGCCCAAGAGGTAAGGCAGGTTGGTGAGGGCCAGGACGGCCAGGCTCAGGGCCGAAGCCCTATATATCTCCCTCTTCGTGAAGATCGTCTTCATCATGCCACCCAGCCCCACATGACGAACTGCCCACATAGATAGATGAGAAGGGCTACCGAAGGGTAGAGGATGAGCCGATTTACCCAGGGCCTCTCTCCCCATTTCCCCCAGATCATGAAGGCCGGGAAGAGGGCGAGGGCATATCTGGACATGCTAACCAAGGGCTGAAGGGTGGTGCGCCGCAGGAGCAGGGCCGCCATAGTGGTGGCCATATAGAGGCCATATTCCGGGGGAAGGCGGTAGAAGGAGACCACGGCCATGGCCAGGAATACCAGGGTGACTATCAGGTTGAAAAGGTCGATGAAGGAACCTTGCGGGGAGAGGACCTGGCGGACGGCCCCAGAGATATTATCCCAAGGTAGGACGAACTGGGCGTGAAGGTAAGCCTCGTATGTCCCTATGAGCGAGGCCTGGCCCAAAAAGAAGCGCTGATACAAGAGGAAGGAGACCGCACCCAGAGGGATGACGGAGATGGCGACGAGATTCCAATCGACGCGTCTCCTTTTCAGGTAGAGATAAAGCAGGGGGAATAGAAGACAGAGGCCCTGTAGCCGCGTTAGTGATGCGAGGAAGCCGAAGAGGCCAGCCGGCCACCAGCGCCCTCGTTCGGCATACCAGAAGGCAGCGATGACAAAGAATAGGAATAACGATTCCGTGTACCCGGCCAGGAAGAAGAAGGCGGTGGGGAAAAGGGCCATATATATGGCCGTCCGCCCCGCCGTCGCCTCCCCCCCAAGGGAAGCGGTCAGTCGGTAAAGGTAAAGGAGGAGGCCGATATAGGCCAAGTTGGAGACGAGCAGGGCGGCTAGGGTGGGCTCCCTGACTAAATAGGTCGCTACCCTGATGAGGAGAGGGTAGAGAGGGAAGTAGACCGCGCTGCCATCGTGGGGGGAGTAGCCTTGGGTGGCGATCTTGAGGTACCACAGGGTGTCGAAGCGTTGCCAGGCTCCCAGGAGCAACCCCGCCCAGCCCCCGGTTATGGGCTCCACGCCCTGGTAGGGGCGCAGGAGAGGGTGGGGGCCGACCGGCGGTTTCACCAGCCAAAGCAGCAGGGCGGCCAGAAGGGAGAGGGCTAGCCGCATCGTCAGGAAGATGGTCAAGGAGTAATAGAGGGCCGAGGTCCACCCCTTGACCCTTGAGGACAAACTCTCCACTATCTCTTGGACCATCTTCTGTCCCCCGGCTCTATCTCCTTCGAAGCCTAGCGCCAAGGGCGCTCGGCCAGTTACCTATCGGCCAGAGCATAGAGCAAAAAAGAGTCGCCCTGATTATGTATGAGATAAGCATGGTGGCTAAGGAGAGTCTCCAGGTTCTGTATATATTCTCTAAGCCTATCCCGGGTCTCTGGAGATGCCTCTTCCTCATGGAGGTAAAATTCCTGTCCCTTTTTACTCACTAATAGGTGAGTAACCCCCCTCTCTTGGAGCCGAGCCAACATCTCTGAGGGCGAATCATCCAGGCGCAAAGGAAAGAGCACCCAGGTTCTTTCGCAGTAGTAAACTCGCGGTTCTGGCCAGAGTATCCCCACCCTGGCCTCAGGAGGGAGGTGGTCGTTCAGGTAACTCATGGCCGTATAATAGTCATAGGATATCCCCTCATCGAGTATTCGAGCCAGATACTCCTCCCGGCTTTCCTGGCCTAGAAGATAGCGCCAGGGGTCATAAAATGCTGCCATGCTCATTTGCGCGACCAAGTGGAGAGCCAAGGTAAGAAAGAGAACTAGTCGAGAAAAGCCATAGAGGGAAAAAGCGGGGATTTCGAACTCGGGCAGGCGCTCGAAAAGATAGGCGGAGATAATGCTGAGCAGGGGAAAGATGGGCATAGCCAGTCGACTCTGGAGGCGTGGCCCCACTGGGTTCGCTACCCAGAGGACAAACTCCACTAGAGAGAAGACCATCAGGAGGTTAATGGCCTCTCCTTTCCGCCTCACAACGAACCAGAGAGGCAGAAGGAGGAGAAAGAGGGGGGTGATGGTAGCATCGTAGGCCACTTTACCCTGGGCACCGACGATGGTCATCTCCCAGGGTATAGCGACCCGTCGCAGCAGAGAAAGGAGCAACTCGGTGAGGGAAGCCGAAGGAAGAGAGGCCTTGGTTTTCATCTGCTGCCAGGCTGGACCTGGTGCGCCGCTCAGGTTGAGGCTGGCTACCACCCAAGGCAGGAGGGTTAAAGCCATCACCGCCGCGAAGAGCAGGAGGCTTCGAACTGCCTCCTTCTTACGATCTCGGTAGCGGAGAAGGCCGTAAAATACTCCTACCCCTAGCACTACCAGGGTAAAAAGGCCGCTATTCTTCACCTGGGGAGATAGGCCACCGAAGATGGCCGAGGTGACCAGCCAGCCTCGTTCTTCGGTTTGAATCCAGTTGATTAGGGCATAGAGCGCGGCGAAGGTGTAGAAGGTCACCCCTAGATCCACATAGGCGAAGGTGGAGATAAGAGCTACCACGGGGATAGAAGAGAAGATAGTGGCCGCCAAGAGCGCCACGCGAGGCCCACAGAACCTTTTTCCGAAGGCGTAGATAGCCCCCACGGTCAATAGACTGAAAGAGAAAGCGATGAGTCCGGCTATCCTATCTCCTCTCAGCGCCATCCCTAAGGTGAATAGCATATGTTCCAGGAGAGGCTTTTGACTAAAGAGATCGGGCGCCTCTGCCGGTGGGCTGAGCCCATGTTCTCGTAAGGCGATCTTGGGTACAACTAGATGTACGACTAGCGCATCCCAACCGGTTGGTGGGGCAGAGGCTAGAAAGATGGCTATCAGCAGATTTGCAACTAAGAAGAATAGAAGAGCGGTTCGGAAATCCAATTGGAGAGATAGGCCATTCACTATTTTGGTATACCACCGCCTCGCATGGCTTGCTAGCCCCTTGATCTCCTTCCAAAGCGCAGCGATCAGGAGAATGACTATCAGCCAGAGAAGCCAGCGAGATTGG
>CAYUAM010000037.1:0-10771 GCA_964442805.1 uncultured Anaerolineales bacterium
GGTGATGGTGACCGACTCCCCAGCCTTTAGCCCCTCAGGAAGGACGAGGCTCTCCACCACCAAGTCGGGCAGCCCCTCCGGCTCCGGCGTGGGGCTGGGCTCCGGCGTAGGCGTGGGGCTAGGCGCTGGGGTGGGCGTGAGGCTGGGCGCTGGGGTGGGCGTAGGAGCAGGGGTTTCGGAGAGAGGATAGGCTGGGCTTATCCCTTCGTTTCCGGCCATATCCTTCACCCGGAAACGCAGCCACCCCTCGCCGAAGGAACCTCGGGCGGTGATGAGGTAGGCCCCCTTCTCCCCACCGACGGCGGCCGGCTCCCACTCTCCCCAGTTCTCCCCATCTGAGGAGAGGGAATACTCGGCGCTCTCGGGGTCGAGGCCCGACATTTCGTCATCCACCCGCACCATGGCCCGGGACAGGCTCCAGCACTGGAACTCCGACCAGCCTCCTGGAGGGGTCATATCCAGGACGATAGTATCTGTATAGACCGGAGAACGGTTCCCTAGCCCGTCCCGGAATCGCACCTCCACCGTCTTGAGCCCTTCCTCCTCGGAAAGGGCCAAATCCTTGAGGGCCAGGAACTTCTCCCAGGGGATGGAGGTACCCCCCTCTTGCAACCGCATCTCTTTCACCCCGCTGCCCTCGTCCTGGGCCTCTAAGGTGAGGGTCACGGCCCGCTGAGCGGTGAACCCCGCCCCCTGGTTGATGGTTACCGCCCCCAAGGGAGGGGTATTATCCAGGGAGAATTTCCGGGTCAATTCCGAACTCTTCCCTCCCACTCCCAGGGCGGTGGCCCGCAGTTCGTGCTCCCCGTCAGGGTACTCTCGGGTATCCCAACCCCACTCCAAAGGAGAAGGGCCTTGGGCCACCAATTCCCCATCCAGGCAGATCTCCAGGCTGGCTACGGTGGGGCTGGTGCTTTCGGCCCGCACCGAGACCTCGTCCGCCAGCATCTCCGCCTCAGAAGAGACCACCAAGGCCAGCCTGGGGTCGTGGGCCAAAAGGCTTTGCCAAACCAGTTCCCTTACCCTGGGCAGGCGCTGGTAGGCCCGCTCTCCGGGGCAGGAGGTTGAGAGCACATCTCGATGGCCGGCGATGTTGGGGACCTCTTGATCTATGAAATAGGAGACCTGGCGGGGATCTATGTTGAAGCGATCCGCCTCCCAGGCGATTAGATTCACCAGGGCTTCCTCCATCTCAGGGGTGATATCGGTGATGGAGAAATCACCGATGAGGGCTATGCCTATGCTGCCGTAGTTGTAGCGGCGGGCGTGGCCTCCCACCACCCCATCGCCCCCTTTGCGTCCCTCATAGATATTGCCCTCCCAATCAATGAGGAAGTTGTAGCCTATATCCCCTCCGCCCAGGGTCACGGCGTGGTAGTAGAAGACCGCTCGCACCGCGGCCGCGGGGTCAGGGCTAAAATTGCTGGTCACGGTGTGATGGATGATGAACTTCTCCGGGGTCTGGTATTCCGGCTCCGAGTTAGTAAGATCCTCCCTGGCTCCCCAGCCGGCTCGGGAGATGATGGAGGGCTGGGGGACCCCTAGCCCGGCCTCTCGAGGCAGGACCACCGCCTTGGCCTCCTCTAGGGTAGGGCCTTCCTGAGAGTTGATGTAGAGCAAGGTGATCTCCTTCAAGGTCGGCGAGGAGGCCAGATCCTCGGTGAAGAGGGAAAGCCGGTATTGGAGATACCTCCCCGGCGGGAGCATGATCAGCCTCCCATAACTCTCATCCGCTTCCCCGGAGAGGTCATCGTCTATTTTTACTTCTTGCCATTCCGTCCAAGAGGAGCCATCGGCGCTGCTCCGCACCTCCAACTCCAGGCCGGCCCCCGAGGGCAGGTTGGCCACCCAATGGGAGCCTAGGGCGTTGAAGGTGAAGGGGGTCTCCTGAGCCACGGAGGTATATATACCCCGCTTGGCCCCTTGAGCCAGGCTTATCTCCCCATCCTCCGCCTCCGTAACTTGGAGGCCTTCCAGTTCTCCGCCCCTAAAATCGCTAGCCAAGGTCTGGGTCCACTCCCCGCTGACCGGCCCTGGGGGGCGAACCTGTAACCCCACCTCAAGGAGGGGCAAGATGTAGAGGCCCCAAAGGGCGGCGAAGATGGTAACCAAGGCTATGATTATTTTTCTCATTTCGTCCTCCTCACTTGGAGGCTAAAGTTCCTCCACCCTCTCGGCGATGGCCGCTGCCTCCTCCTCTATCTTCCGGTTGGCCTCCTGCCAAAGGGTGGCGTCCCAAACCTCTAGATGGGTGCCTAAACCTATGAGTACGACCTCCCTCTCCAATTTGGCGTATCCCCTCAGGGCCTCGCTCAGGAACAAGCGGCCCTTTTCATCCAAGGGGGACTGGTGGGCCTCGGCGAAAAGCAAGCGGCTCAAGGCCCGGCTATGGGCGCGGGTGAAGGGCAAAAGGCGAAGGGCCTCCGCTATGACCTGCCACTGGGAGAGGGGGTAAATGGAGAGGCACCTCTCCACCCCTCGGGTGACCACCAGTCCCAGGGCCAACTGGGCCCGCCATTCCGGAGGCAAGGGCAGGTAACCTTCATCCAAAACGCCGTCATATCTCCCCAGAAACATCGGGCTACCCCTCACTACTTCCTGGGTGGAAGCCGGCGGCCATGGCTTCTTTAGCCTCGGCCTTGAGGAGATCGAGGGTATGCTCCAGTTTTAGAAGGATGCGGTAGGCCTGGTTCTCCGCCGCCTCCACTATCCTCTCCGCCCCCTTCTCCCCTTCCTGGATGATGTTTTGGGAGCGGATCTCGGCCATCTTGGTCAATTGGCTCTCCTCCACCATGAGGGCCGCTTCCCTCTCCGCCCGCTGGCGGATCTCCTCCTCCCCGGCGATGATCCGTTGAGCAGACATCACTTCTTCCGGCAGGGAGGCGCGCATCAGGTCGATCAACTCCAAGCACCTATCCCGGTCCACCAGGCCGGGGGAGAAGAAGGGCAGGGCCACCCCTTTGGCCACCACTTTCTCCAGTTCGTCGAGGAGTTTGATTAACCCTACCGTTTTCCCCTTGGAGACGCTCCTGGTCTGCCAAACTTTATAAGCCGTCCCTTCCATCTCTACACCTCCCGGAGGCCCAAAAACCTCCTCCCTTGTCGGGCTAACTGCTCGCTCTCACCTCGATACGGCCACTTTAAGAACATTGCCCCCCGGGTCGGTGGTGATGCGGAGGAGTTGTCGCAAGGTCCCATCGCCGACTACCGGGGCTTGTTGCTCCGCGGTGAAGACCAAGTTCACCGGGGCAGCCTTTTCCCCTGGCCCCTTCCCCTTGAGGAAACACCTGCCATTGCAGTCACATCCCTCCCCACATAGGGCCTGGTAGGCCACCTTCAGTTCCGATCTAGTGGCCAGGGGAACTTTCTCCTCCAGGTATTTTCTCACCTTGGCCATCACCTCCCCAGCCACCTCTAGCCTTTGGGGCTTCCGGCCGCAGATGATAGATGGGCAGGGAAGAGAGGCCAATCTCTGCAACACGCGACCTTTGGATCTAGGCAAGGCCACTTTGGCCCTCAGGCTGGGGTCGCCGTAAAGCACGAAACTCAAGACCGTCTTCTGATCCTCCCCATCCAGGAAGCCTTGGCCTTCCACCATCTCTCTCACCAGGCTCAATTTGGCCTGGAGGAGGGCCTCCCCCATGGTCAACCCCTCCTTCAGCCCCCGCCAGAAATGGAGGGCCAAGAGGTCCGCCCCGGAAAGGGGAGGGGCCAAGGAGCCATAGGCCATCCCCATGGAGCCGACCACCCCTCTTGCTCCACCAGCCAAGAGTCCGAGGGCCATGGAACTATGGGGGCTCCCCTCCCCCAAGCGGGCGCCGTAACAGGCTTCGGTGAATACCACCGCCCCGGAGGCCTGGCTCCAGAAAAGGTTAAGGGGGGTGAGGGCGATGGGGAAGGAAGGCTCCCCATCATTGGCCGCAGCCTGGTGGCCATACCAATAGGGGGCCTCCGCCAGGCCGTGGAGGTTGAAATAGGCCAAGGGTGGTATATGAAATTCACGCTCCAGGAAATCTTGGTCAGTGAAGGGAGGGGAGACCGCTAAACGATTAGATGGGCCGATGGTTTGGAAGACGGTCTGGGAGGCTGCCTTCCATATCTCTGCGGAGAGGCCGAAACTAACGGCGTCTCGGCGCAAACCCCTCATGATGTTAAGGCGCGGTCCCCCCTCCCGGTGTCCCTCTATGGCTGCCTCCAAGAGGGAAAGCAAGAGGCCCTCCTTCCCATCGGGCAGTCGCCCCACCGCCCTCTCCGGAAGGTAACCCTCGCCACGCGAGGCGTAAGGCGCGTCGGAGCATACCTCCCCTTCTTGGTCGTCGGTGGGGTTAGGCAGACGGCAGAAGGGGATCACCCCATCTCCGCCCACGATGAGAAGGAAATCGACCCTCATCCCCTGGCCTTGCAACCGCCCATCGACCTCTTCGAGGAGGGCCTTGATCTGCCAGGGGTCCTTCGGATCTACTGGCTCTAAACCATAGGGGGCTAATGAGTCCGCATCGTCCACATAGAGTCGCCTCACCGCCATCCTCTTCTCTGTGGCCCTCCCTAGGTCGTTCAGCCGGCCCTCTATCTCCGCGAACTCCTCGCTCCCATACTTCTCCAAGAGCAGGCCCTTGCTGGTGATGATCAACTCCACCGGCTCGAACTCCAAAGCGACGAAGGGCACCTTGGCGGGAGGGGGCTCCAGATGGAGCGATGCCTCTTGATATGCCCCTAACTCTTTCGGGAACTCTATCTCTCGCTGAGGGGAGGCCTCCTCCGGTTCCTCCCTTTCCGAGGAGAAGGCCGAATCGGGTGGCCAAGCCTCATCCTCTGGCTCTTCGGCTACCTCGCCCGAGGAAGGGCATTCCTCCTCCGGTAGGACCTCCGGAGCAGGGATCTCCAAATCGAAGGAGGGGCAAAGGTCGCCCAAGAGTTCCCGGGCTAACTTTTGGCTGGGGTCCAATATTTGGGCCTGATGGAGGAGGTCGGCCCCAGTTACGTCGTCCCCCCCCCGAAGGAGGATATGGGCCAAGAGCAACTTGACTCGCAGGCAAGAGGGGTAACGTTCCTCCAGCCCTACTAGGACCTTATTGGCCTCCGACCACCGTTCCTCCCGCCAGAGGCTCTCGGCCAAGGCCAGGGTATGTACGATTTCCTTCCCTCCATCGCCGCTGCTTTTTCCCGAGGGGGGTAGCAATCTCAGCCCGCTCAGGGCCTCAGAATTCAGGGGGTCCAAAACTAAGACTGCCTCCCAGTGGCGGCCGGCCTCATCCTCCTCCCCCTCCGCTAAAAAGAGGGGGGCCAAGAGGAGGTGGGCCTCCATATAACCGGGCAGGTGGGCGAGGATATGCTGCGCCAACTCTCTGGCTCGCCGGGAGTCCCCCAAGGCCAGGCTGATTTTGGCTGAATTAAGGATATGGCTACTCTTCATCCCCTCCCCCTTCAAGCGGTCTGCAGGGCCCCGCTAACCCAAGCCAGGGCGCTGGTAGCGGCCAATTGTTTGTAGGCCAGAGCGTTATGGGGCTGTAACTTCACTGCCTCTCGGAACATGGCTACCGCCTCAGGATATTGCTTCAAGCGCTTGTAGAGTAGGCCAGCGTTGCAGAAGTAGTCCGCGCCCTCCGGCTCGGCTTTGGTAGCCAATAGGTATTCCTCCAAGGCCTCATCGTACTGGCCCTGCCCCTCATATATTCGACCCAACTCGTTGTGGGCCGCCCCGCTGGTGGGCTGCAGTTCGATCACCCGGCGGAAATGGGCCATGGCCTTGTCCAAGTGGCCCAATTGATGGCAGAGTTCCCCCATCCTCTGGTGATAGAGGGCCTCCTCCGGGGCAGCCTTGATGGCCTCGTGATAGACCCGCAGGGCCTCATCGTACCTCCCCTGAGCCTTGTATATCTCTGCCATCTCCTCATAGGCCGGGGCGAACTCCGGGGCCAGTTCCACCGTCTTCTTCAATTCCTCCAGGGCCTCATGGTACTGCCCCAGTTGCCGGCGCACCGCCCCCACTCGATAGCGATAGTTGGCGCTCTTGGGGGCGATCTCCAAGGCCCGCTGGTAATTTTCCAATGCCTCGCTAGGCTTTCCGCACCGCTGATAGAGGCGCCCCAGATGCTCATAAGCGGGGGCATAGGCTCCCCCTAACCTCAAGGCCTCTTGGAAGGAGGAGAGGGCTTCCTTGAAGTGTCCCTGGATCTCCTCCACCTCTCCCAGGTTTATCCAGTGCATGGGCTCCTGAGGCTCCAGCCTTATCAACTGGCGGCAGGCCTCCCCCGCCTCTCCATACCGCTTCTGGCGACCATAGGCCTCCACCAACTCCCCCCACCAACGAGGGCTATCGGGCTGGAGTTGGACTGCTCGCTCCAAATGTTCCACCGCCTTCTGATAACGCCTCATCTGGCGATAGGCCGAGGCCGCATCCCGCTGATAACTCCCCTCCTGGGGCGCCAACTCCACGACCCGCAGGTACTGCTCCAGGGCGGATTGATACCGCCCTTCCAGTTCGTAGATCCGACCCAAAGCGCTCCGCCACTCGGCCACCTGGGGCCCCCTCTCCACCGCGGCTTCCAGGGCGGAGATGGCCTCGGGGTGACGCTGCAATCGCTTATGGGCCAGGCCCAGGGCGTAGAGGTATAGCCCCTCCTGAGGGGCCAACTCGGAGGCCTCCTCGAAGGCGGCCAAGGCCCTTTCCGACTGGCCCATCTTCTCGTAAGTCAACCCTAACTCGTTATGAGTGGCCGCCTCTTCGGGCTCCAAGGCTCGGGCGGTCTGGAGTTCCCGCAGGGCCTCCTCATACCGGCCCATCTCCCTATAGGCCGCGCCCAGGAGTCGACGATGGGCCGCGCTACGAGGCTCCAGTTCCAAGGCCTTCTGACATTGAGTTACCGCCTGGCGATGCTCCCCTTGAAGGGCGTAGACCACCCCCAATTCGCTGTGAGCGGCGGCGTAATCCGGTCGCAACTTCAAGGCCTCTTGCAACATGGCCGCGGCCTGGGGATACCAGCCCAACCTTCGAGCCACCACCCCGGCTCGGAAATGATATTCGGGCTCCTGAGGGGCCATCTTGGCCGCCTCTTGATATTTATGGAAGGCCTCCTCCAACCTACCGCTGGCTTCGTAAGCCTGGGCCAGGGAGCAACATAGATCCACGTCGCCACCGGCCAGGGAAAGGGCCCCCTCCAGGGCAGCGGAGGCCTCTTGAGGCCGCCCTACGCTGAGGAGAGTCTTTCCTAACTTCCTTTGGTAAGTGGCATTCTCAGGGGCCAAAGTCGAGGCCCGTTGGAAGGAAGCCACCGCTTCCTCCAGCCGCCCCTCCCCCTCCTGGACCAAGCCCAGTTGATAGAAACCTTCGCCATCTTGGGGGTCGAGGGCTGTGGCCTTCTCTAAGGAGCGACGAGCCTCGCCCCAACGGCCCACCTGAACCAGGAGCCTCCCCAGAGAACGGTGATAGAAGGGCTTCTCCGGCTTCAGGCCGATGGCCTTCTGATATTCAGAGAGGGCTTCCTCCTGACGCCCCTCCTCCTCATGAAGGGAGCCCAGTTGATGGTAGGTCTCCCCATCCTGGGGAGCGAAGGAGAGGGCCTTCTTCAAAGCGGCCAGAGCCTCTCCCCTTCGGCCCAGTTCCCGCAAGATGGCGGCTAAGGAACGGAGGTAGTAGGGGTTCCCCTCCTCCAAGGCCAAGGCTTTCTCCAGTTCCCGATGGGCTTCCTCCTTCTGGCCTCGCCGCTGATGTAGTTCCCCCAGGGCGTGATGGGCTTGAGCATCTTGAGGGTCGAGGGCCACCGCTTTCTGGAGGGCTTCCTCGGCCTCCCCATACCTCCCCATCTCCAGGAAGACCAGGCCTCTTTGGCGATGATAGGGAGCCTCCTGAGGGGCCGATTTCGCGGCCTTGTCCACCTCGGCCAGGGCTTCCTCCTCCCGTCCCTGGAGGGCTAAGATCTTAGCCCGGCGGAAATGGGCCACCGGATCGACTAAAGCCGCCTTCTGGTACTGATCCAAGGCCTCTTCGCTCCAACCTCGCCCCTCGAAAAGTCGTCCCAACTCCTCCCGCAGTGTGGGGTCCTGGGGGGCTAGGCTGACCGCTTCCTCCAAGGAAGCCATGGCCTCGTCGGGCCTCCCCATCTCCCCAAGGGCCTGGGCCAGCCATTGATGGTAGCGAGGCTCATGGGGAGCCAATTCCACGGCCTTGCGATATTCGGCCAAGGCCCTCTCCTTACGACCCTGCTGGGCGTAGAGGTTCCCCAGGTGGTAATGGAACTCCCCCTTCCCCGGCTCGAGTTCCACCGCCCGCTCCAAGGCCTCCAGGGCACCGACCAAATCGCCCTGGCCTCTCAGGGCCAGGCCGAGGCTGCAATGGTAAGCGGGGCTTTCCGGTTTTTCCTCGACGGCCCGGCGATAGAGGCGCACCGCCTCCTGGCCTTGGCCCTCCTCCTCGTGAAGGATGCCCACGAGGTGACAAGCCTCGGCATCGGGGCCCAGGGCCAGGGCCTTCTCTAACTCCTCCTTGGCCCCCTCTCGGTCCCCCAGGCGGTAAAGCAGGGCCCCTTTGCGGCGGTGGTACTCAGGAACTTCGGGCTCCAAGCGGATGGCCGACTCATATTCTTCCCTAGCCTCCGGCATATTGCCTTGCAGTTCATAAATCTGGCCCCTCTCCGCCCGGAGTTCCGGGGAGTCATGTCCCTCCTCCGAGATCTCCTGCAAGGCCTGGAGAGCCCGCTCATACTCGCCCCTTCGGCGATGGAGGGCGGCCACACCCAAGCGCGATCTCCAGTCGCTGGGAGCCAATCGGGAGGCTTGTTGGTACCCCTTCAGAGCCTCCTCATATTGCTCCTCGCTCTCGGCGATGGCCCCCAGTTGGGCGTAGAGGGCTGAATTGGCAGGGTCGAGTTCCATGGCCCTGAGGAGTTCGCTCCTAGCCTCGTTGAGCCGGCCCATCTTCTGAGCCAGGGAGGCCAAGCGGTGATGATAGGTGGCCTCCCCAGGGGAGAGACGGAGGGCCCGGCGATACTCTCCCATGGCTTCCTCGTGCCTTCCTGCCGCCTTCAAGGCTTGGGCCAACTCGGCGTGAGGCTCCCCTCGTCCGGGGAGCAAACGAGCGGCCTCTCGGAGTTCCTCCTCCGCCTCTTCCAGGCGGCCCAAGTGGCGCAATACCCTACCCGCCCGCAGTCGGTAGAGTCCCTCCTGAGGGGACAAGTCGATGGCACGGCGATAGGCGGCCAGGGCACTCTCCGTATCCCCCTCTTCCTCCTGGGCCCTTCCCGAGATATAATGGCCTTCCTGGTCCAGGCTGGCCACCATCTCTAACTCCTCCAAGGCTTGCCCTCCTTCCCCTAACTCCAAGTAGGCCCTGCCGAGGGAGGAGAGATACCGGGGTTCGCTCGGCGCTAGGTCTCGAGCCTTCAGATATTCTTCCAAGGCCCCTTCGTACCGACCTTGCTCTTCATAGATCTGCCCCAACTCGTAATGGGCCGAGGCCCGCCCCGGCGCCATCTCCAAGGCTTTCTCTATGGCCTTGGTAGCCTGGTCATATCGCCGGCAGAGACGATGGAGGCGAGCCACCGCTTCCATATATTCCGGCTCCTGAGGGGCCAACCCTTGAGCCTTCTCATACTCCTCTAAGGCCTCAGGGTAGTGGCCTTGGCCGGCCAGGGCCTCCCCCAGTCTCCCGTGCCAGGCGGCCTCCTGTGGGGCGGATTCCACCGCCCCCCGCAGCTGGGCCACCGCTTTTTCCAGGGAACCCAAGGCCAAATGGAGGCTACCCAAGGCATAGTGGTATTGAGGCTGAGGGTCCAAGCGAACGGCCTGCTCATATTCCTCTAGGGCTTCCTGAGGCTTCCCCATGCTCTCCAACATGGCCCCCCACTGGTGATGCCATTCCGCCCTCTCCGGAGATAGAGCCAGGGCCTCCTTCATGTTATCCAAGGCCTCCTCTCCCTTCCCCTGGCGGAAGAGCACCTTGGCCATGCCGTAGTGATAGATGGCTCCCTGGGGGTCGAGTTTCACTCCCTCCTGATAAGCAGCCAGGGCCTCCTCCAACCAGCCTCGCTTCTCGTAGAGCGACCCTAACTCGTAGAGGGTGGGGGCGTGTTCATCATCCAAGGAGCGGGCCTCCTCCAGCCTCTCCTGGGCTTCCTCGTATTTTCCCAGATGGTTCAGCGCCTTCCCGGCGCTATAATGGTAAAGGGCCACTTCAGGCTTGAAGGCGATGGCCTGGCGGAAGGCGGCCAGGGCCTCCTCATACCGGCCCTGCCCCTCATAGGCCAGACCCAATTCATGATAGGTGTCAACGAAGGTGGTCCCCATGGCCTCCAGGGCCCCCTCCAGTTCCTGCACGGCCTGGTCCAACTGCTCCATCTGGCGATAGACCACCCCTTTGTTCCGCCTGAGGACCAACTCCTCCGGATCCAGGTGGCCATCCTTGTATTTCTCGGCCAAGCCGATGAGGCAACCTTTCTCCCCTAGAGCCATCTCCAGACAGAAGGAGGCCTCGTTATACCTCTTCAACTCCTTGAAGGCCAGCCCTAGTTGATAAAAATCCACCTCCTCCGGCCAGAGGGACTTGAGCAAGGAGAGGGAGTCGTCGGGGCTTTCGTTATGGGCCAGGCAGAGGACGGCCAGATGAGCCTGGGGAGGCTCGCCCTGGAGAAGCCCCTTCAAATATTCCCCCTGGTCGGGGACGAAGTTATAACCCTGGATGATGGCCCCCTCCCATTCCGGGGGCGCCTCTTTCCATCCATCCTTGGCTAGGGCCTTGGCCGCGAAGTAGTCCCTTACCGTGGGGTGTAGAAACTCC
>CAYUAM010000038.1:0-10544 GCA_964442805.1 uncultured Anaerolineales bacterium
GGTCCAGGTCGGCGTTCTCCTCGGCCATCCTTCCAAGGAGCCGGGCTATCTCCATCTCCGAGAGGGGGGGAGGGAGTCTCAAGGAAGGGTAGCGTTTCTCCTCAGGGACCACCTCGAAGAGCCTGTCCACCGAATCGATGCCTATGGCCTCAAGCATCCTCCGGCGGTCCTGGTCCGTATGGGGCAGATAACTCATGACTTCTCTCCCTACTCCAGCCCTTTTAGGAACTCCTCATACTCCTCCGCGGTCATTACCCCCTCCAGTTCCGAGGGGTCAGAGGCCTTCACCCTTATCATCCACCCTCGACCATAGGGGTCCTGATTGACCAACTCGGGGTGCTCAGCCAATTCCTCGTTCACTTCCACCACCTCCCCGCTGAGGGGGGCATAGAGGTCTGAGGCCGCCTTGACCGACTCGATGACCCCGAAAGGTTTAGACTGCTCCAAGGTCTCGCCCACCGGGGGGAGTTCTACGTAGACTATATCGCCCAGTTGCTCCTGGGCGTAGTCGGTGATGCCCACCATGGCCGAGCTCCCGGCCATCTTGGCCCATTCGTGGTCTTTGGTGTATTTGTAGTCACGAGGGTTCATGGCCCGCTCCTTTCCCAAATAAAAGGAGGAGGCCGATGATGCTTTTGGCATCCTCGATCTCCCCCTGTTCTATCATCTTCAGCGCCTCGGAGGGCGAGAGCCTCACTACCTGGATCTCCTCCTCGCCCTCGGGCTGCCCCTGGCCTGCCTTCAACCCGCGGGCCAGGTAGATCTCCATATATTCCTGGCTATAACCTGGGGTGAGGTAGAAGCCCCCCAGCCGTTCCATCTCCGAGGCCCATTGGCCGGTCTCCTCGGCCAACTCCCTTCGGGCGCAGGCCTCCGGCTCTTCCCCAGCCTCCACCGTGCCGGCCGGGATCTCCAACAACTCTTTCCCTGCCGGATGACGGTACTGGCGCACCAAGAGGACTCTCCCCTCCTCGTCGAGGGCCACCACGGCCACGGTGGGAGCGTGCTCCACCACCTCTTGCTGCGTCGTCCTCCCCCGGGGAAGGCGCACGGTGTCTATCCGCAGGGCCACTACCCGCCCTTCATATACCCGCTCCTGGGCGATGATTCGCTCCACCTGGTCACCCCAGGCTACTCGCTGGGGGGAGGTATGAGTAACCTCTGGCCCACGTAGATGGAATTCACGTCGGGCAGGTTATTATATTCGGCGATGGCCTCCGGGGTGGTGTTGAAACGCTGGGCGATGGAGAAGAGGGTATCGCCATATTGCACCACATACTCCTGCCCCTCCGCGGTAGGTTGGGGCGTGGCTCCTGCGCTGGGTATCACCAACTCCTGGCCTAAATAGATGAGGTAAGGGTAGGAGATACCGTTGGCCTCAGCCAGGGCTTCCATGGAAACCCCGTAGGCTTGAGCGATGGAGAAGAGGGTCTCCCCAAAGGAGACGATATGAACCACCACCTCCGGGGTAGCGGTAGGGGCCAGGGTAGGAGTGGGGGTGGGTTCAGGGGGGATAGTAGGCGTGGGAGAACCCACAGGCGTCTTCGTCGCTAGCGGGGTGGCCGTGGGAGTGGCCGAAGGCGTAGCCTGGGGCAAGATGACCTTGGGTTTGGGACGCTGGCACCCCGCCATCAGCCCGGCCACTAAGATTAGCAACAGCACCAAAATCGTTCCCTTTCTCACTTGGACCTCCTCTTGCCCCCTCTAGGAGGGCTTTGGTTTATCTCTCCCCCACTGCCTTCTGGAAGGCCGCATAGGCCTCCGCATCATAGAGGACGAAAACCACCTCCTCCAGGGAGGTCTCACCGGCCAGGTGTTCCTCCACCTCTCCGGTCATGATTCGGGCCGCCTCCTCATAGGGAAATCCCCCCACCCCCGTCCCTAGGGCGGGAAAGGCTATGCTCTTCAGGCCCAACTCCTTGGCTCGGAGGAGGGCGTTTCGGGTGGCCAGGCGGATATTTTGACCATCGGTGCGGAGGTCTGGGCCCATCACCGCGGCGTGGATGACATATTTGGCCGGGAGTCCTCCCCCTCCGGTGGCCAGGGCCTCACCCACGGGGATGGGGCCTTTTTTCACCGCCTCATCCTCTATCTCCCTCCCTCCGGCCCGCTTTATGGCCCCAGCCACCCCACCCCCCATCCAGAGGGAACTGTTGGCCGCGTTGACGATGGCCTCGGTGGCCTCCTTGGTTATATCGCCCTGGTGGAGGGTGATCCTCATCTCCCCTTGCTTTCCTCTTCCATCTCTACCAGGACCCGAGCCACGGCCTCGATGGCCACCCTCTGTTTGCGGTATAAGTCTGACTCGCTCACGGCCAGCCTTTGGGCGATATCCCTCATCCGCCACCCGCGGATGAACTTCATCTCCAAGATATTATAGAGCAACCAACCCCTGGCGGTCAGGCTCCGCTCCCCTTCGGGGGGCTTCAAGGCCTCGATGGCCCCCTGAAGCACGGTGCGGAGGGCCTTAGTGGGGATATAGCCGTTCTCCTTCAGGGCCCTTTGCACTATGCCCATCCTCAAGAGGGGGCTATCTAATAGCCCCGGTCCACCCCAGTAGTGAGCAAGGGCCTCTTTCACCACCTGGGGGAAATGGGGGGAGTAGATGGGGCTCTCCTCTGGAAGGAAGAAGGAGGAGTCCACGTAGCGAGGAGTGCTACCCCAGCGTTGAATGGAGCGGATCTCCGGGGCGATCTGCCTGAGGACGGCGAATACCCCCTGTTGCAACTGCCGGTCCTCCAGGGCCAACTCCGCCTGATGGACCAACATCTGTACCATCTCCCTTTCCCTCTCCGTTAGCCCATCGCCGCCCGGCATCTCTACTCCCAGAAGGCCCAAGATGGCCTCCCTGGACTTGGTGCGCAGGGGCAGGAGCCAAAAGCCCTCCTGACGGATGAATTCGGCCTCCTCTCCATCGGGGGATGGAAGGAGAAGGGATGGGTCGTGTCCTCCCAGGAAGGAATCCACCTCCCTTCGGGAGCCGCAGAAGGCTTCCAATTTCCATCCACCCTCTCCAGGGATCAAAACGAAGCCGATGCCCACCCGTAAGAGGTCGCAAAGGGCGGTGAGGATGTTCCCCATGAGTTCCGCCAGGTCGGTGGTGGTCAGAAGCCTGGCTTCTAGTTCCCTGATCCAGGCCATCTCCCCCCGATCCCGCCGATAGACCAATAGATCGATGAGGGGGTTGAGGGCGGTGATGAGCACCTGCAATACCACTATGCCCAAAACCATGGCAAAGATGAGGACGGTGTCCCGAGGCAAACCGAGGAGGCTTTCCACTCGCGGCATGACTAGCATGAGGACCAAGAGGCAACTACCTACGAAGGGTCCCCGCAGGAGGTAGTTGATCAGGCTGCGCTTAACCACCCGATCGGGCATGAAGACCCCATGATAGGCCACGCTATAGGCCATGACCACGGTCATGAGGGCGATGCCCGCGCTCACCACTAACGACACGAAGAGGAGGGGGGTGGAGGACAAATAGGAAGGCAGGCTGGCCAAGAGGAGGTAGGGAAATGAACCCAAGGCGGGGGCGGCGAAGGAGATGGTGAGGTAAGTCATGCGCCGCCGGCTAGCCGGAGTGAGGGTGCGCTGGCGGGCCCGGAGGAGGTTATAGATCCCCCCGCCGGTAACGGCGAAAAAGTAGAGGGCGAAAGCCCAGAAGAGGGGGCCGGCGCGATAATAGGTTATCCAGCGGGCGTGCACCCCATCTCGCACCAGGAGAGGGGTCGCTACCGTTAGGGAGAAAAAGATGGCCCCCATCAGGTAACCCGCCATCACCAGGCCGCGCCGCAGGCGGGAGAAGGAGTTGGTAGTTCGCAGCAGGGCGTCGGAGAAATGGAGATAAGCGGCGGGGATGAAGGCGATCCCCAGCCATTGGAATTTGAGCCAGAAGAAGCGGGCCGAAGGGGTGGACACGTTGAGGAGGATGACGTCAGCGGCATGCACCACGGTAATGAAGGCCAAGAGGGCGCAAAAGGAACGGGCCACCAAATTGCGCAGGTTATGGCTCAGGATATAGACCAGGAGGGAGAAGGCCAAGATCACGTTGATGGAGGAGAGGATCAGGTTGCCGAAGGCCAAGCCCCCCTCTAGAGTCAATCGCTCCATATACCCTCCACCATCAGATGAGCCTCATCACCCATACTCGATAGAGGTAGGCGGCGGTCACGGCGAAGAGCAGGCTATCGACGCGATCCAGGACCCCCCCATGGCCGGGGATGAGGCTTCCCGAATCCTTCACCCCGGCCCAACGCTTGAACATCGACTCCACCAGGTCGCCAGCGGTGGCGGCCAAGCAAACCACCACTCCTAGGAGCAAACCGTGGTAGGGAGATAGGCCCACATAACTCCCCAGCGCCCAGGCCACGGCCACCCCCAAAATCCAACCTCCTATGCTCCCCTCCCAGGTCTTCTTGGGGCTGATGCGAGGGGCAAAGGGGTGACGACCCACCCAGCGCCCCACCAAGTAGGCCCCGCTATCGTTGGCCCAGGTGGGAAAGAAGGCCAGAAGCGTCCACTCCCACCCCTTGGGGAGGTCCCGCAAGAGGGTGAAGTGGCTGAGCAAGAGGCCGATATAGAGGGCCCCTCCCAGGCTGAGGGCCCAACCCACCAGCGGGATATCTCCCCCTCGGCGAGCCATCTGCCAGAGGAGGGAAAAGGCCACCATGAGGGCCATCCCCCCTCCCATCAACCCCCAGGAGGGGTAACGGGCTCCCACCATCAAGAGCAAGATGAGGAGCATGGTCAAGGGGTAATCGGCCCTTTCGCCCTTGTGAGAGACCAAGCGAAGGTATTCCCAGCCCGCCGCTATGGCTACCGCCGTCACCGTGGCCCAATACCAGAGCCCCCCCAGATAAGCCAGCCCTAAAGCCAAGGGGCCCATGATCAGGCTGCTCGCCACCCGCTTGGCCAGCACCACCTCCTCCAAAGGAGGGGCGACCTAATCGCCCCTCACCAGACCGAACCTTCTCTCCCTCCGGCTGTAAGCCAAAAGCGCTTGGTAAAACTCCTCTTTGTCGAAATCGGGCCAATAGGTGGGGGTGGAACAATACTCCGCGTAGGCCGCCTGCCAGATCAAAAAATTGCTGAGCCGCATCTCCCCCCCGGTGCGGATGATGAGGTCGGGAGGGGGAAGCCCGGCGGTGTATAGGTAACGCTCAAAGGTCTCCTCATCTAACTCCTGGGGCGATACCCCCGCTTCCATGAGGCGCCGCACCGCCTCCAAGATCTCGGCCCGGCCCCCATAGTTGAAGGCCACGTTCAAGATGAGCCGCTCATTATCCTTGGTCAACTCAATGGCCTCCCGCACCGCTTTTTTCAAGGTATCGGAGATCCCTTCCAGCCGGCCCAGGTGTCGGAGTTGCACCCCGTTCTTATGGAGGTCAGCCACCTCCCTATGGATCACCTCCTCCAATATTCGCATCAAACCTTGCACCTCGGCTTCGGGGCGCCCCCAATTCTCCGTGGAGAAGGCGTAGAGGGTAAGCACTTTTACCCCATACTCCACGCACCCCTCTACTATGCGGCGAATATTCTCCGTCCCCGCCCGGTGGCCCTCCAGGCGAGGAAGACCTCGCTGGGCGGCCCAGCGGCCGTTCCCATCCATTATTATCCCCACATGGTAAGGGGTCTTGGTCAATGGCTCCCTTTCCCCCACCTCAGATCTCCAATATCTCCCTCTCCTTAGCCTTCCCCACCTCGTCCACCTGGGCGATATATTGGTCGGTCAACTTCTGCATCTCCTCCCGGCCCCGGAAATAGTCATCCTCAGAGAGGAGTTTCTCCTTCTCTATCTCCTTGAGGTCTTGCAGGCCGTCGCGGCGACAGTTGCGGATGGCCACTCGGGCCTCCTCCACCCGTCGGCTAACTACCTTAACCAACTCCTGACGCCGCTCCTCGGTGAGGCGAGGGATGGCCAAGCGGATCACCTTCCCATCGTTGAGGGGGTTCAGTCCTAATTCCGACTTCAAGATGGCCCTCTCGATCTCGGCTAGGGAGGAGGGGTCATAGGGCCTAACCACCAGGAGGCGAGGGTCGGGCACAGAGATGGCCGCCAACTGGTTGAGGGGGGTGGGGGTGTCGTAATAATCGACCTTGATCCTCTCAATGAGGGCCGGCGAGGCCCGTCCGGTCCGGATGGTGGCCAGATCCCCCCGCAAGACCTCCACGGCCTTCCTCATCCGCTCTTCGCTGTCCCCTAAGACATCTTCCAACATGATGCCTCCTAGCCGCTGATCAAGGTCCCTAACTCCTCTCCCAGGACTACCCTCTCCAGGCTGCGGGGCTCCCATAGCCCCACCACCATGATGGGGAGGTCGTTGTCCATACACAAAGATATGGCCGTGCTATCCATTATCCCCACCCTCAGGCTCAAGGCTTCTATATAAGTCAAGCGCGAGAATTTCTGTGCTTGAGGGTTAACTAGGGGGTCTTCTGCATAGACGGCATCCACCTTGGTGGCCTTGATTAGCACCTCCGCCTTTATCTCCACCGCCCGCAGGGCGGCCGCGGTATCGGTGGTAAAATAGGGGTTTCCCGTCCCCGCCCCCATGACGACCACTCGCCCCTTCTCCAGGTGGCGGATGGCGCGCAGGCGGATATAAGGCTCGGCCAGGGCTCGCATCTCGATGGCCGTCTGAACCCGGGTGGTGATCCCCACCCTTTCTAGGGCATCCTGCAAGGCCAAGGAGTTCATCACCGTGGCCAGCATCCCCATCTGGTCGGCGGTGGCCCTATCCATCCCGTGGGCCAGGCCATCGCTCCCCCGCCAGATGTTGCCCGCTCCCAAGACGATGGCCATCTCCACCCCCAGGTCCTTCACCCTCTTTACCTTCTCCGCCACCTCGTGGGCGCGCCGTGGATCTATCCCGAACCCTTGAGGGCCGGCCAAAGCCTCCCCTCCCACTTTCAATAGGATGCGGCGATACTTCAACTGGTCCATCTAAGGTCGCCTCACTCCTCTCCTAGTTCGAAACGAGCGAAACGACGCACCATTATATTCTCCCCCAATTTGGCGATGCTCTGGGTGATGAGATCTTGCACCCTCAACCCCTCGTCTTTGATGAAGGGCTGTCGCAGGAGGCAGATCTCGTCGTAATATTGCTCCAATTTGCCCTGGACGATCCTCTCCTTGATGTGCTCTGGTTTCCCTTCCATCTCCCCCTCGGAGAGGTAAGCCTTTCTTCTCTCCTCCACCCCCTCGGGGGGGATATCCTCGGAACGGAGGTAGCGAGGGTTTGTGGCGGCCACCTGCATGGCTAAGTCGTGGGCTAGCCTTTGGAACTCCTCGGTGCGGGCTACGAAATCGGTCTCGCAGTTCACCTCCACCAGGGCTCCTAGGCGCCCTCCGGCGTGGATATAGGCTGCTACCAGCCCATCCTTAGCCTCGCGGCCGGCCTTCTTGGCGGCGATGGACAGCCCTCGCTTACGGAGGAGTCGGGCCGCCCCCTCCAAATCCCCCTTGGTCTCCTCTAAAACCTTCTTGCAGTCTAAGACCCCCGCTCCCGTCTTCTCCCGCAGTTCCTTAATCAAGGCTGTAGTGATTTCCTTCATCACTCCGATTTTTCCTCCTCATGCCGTTCCTCGCCTAACTCCAATTCCTCCTCCTGGCTCAAGGCTTCCTCCTCCCCCTCTTGTAGTTCTGGCCTTCTCTCCCTCTCTTCGGCCGTGGCCACCAAATATTCGGGCGAGGGCGCCTCCTCTGCCATCTCCGCCTGCAAGGCCTCCCAGATCCCTTTCCCTTCCTTGACCGCCTCCGCTATCTTGGTGGAGATCAATTTGATGGCCCGGATGGCGTCATCATTAGCGGGAACGACGAAATCGATGGGGTCGGGGTCGCAGTTGGTGTCCACCGTGGCTACGATGGGTATCCCTAGCCTGTTGGCCTCCTTGACCGCGATCTCTTCCCGCCGCACATCGATGACGAAGAGCATATCGGGGAGGCGGCGCATCTCCTTTATCCCACCCAGCCGTCGGTTCAGCCGAGCCATCTCCCTCTGGATGGCTAAGGTCTCTTTCTTGGACAACCCCTGGAAGTCGCCTCGTGCATAACGGGCCTCCAGATCCAAGAGGTAGTCTATCCGCTGGCGGATGGTGCGAAAGTTGGTGAGGGTTCCCCCCAACCAACGCTCGGCCACATAGGGCATCCCACAACTCTGAGCGGCTAAGGTGATGTTCTCTTGAGCCTGTTTCTTGGTCCCCAAAAAGAGGATTATCCCTCCCTGGCTGGCCACCTCCTTAACCTTCTCATAGGCCTTCTCCAGAAAAGCCAAGGTCTGTTGCAGGTCTATGATGTGGATGCCGTTTCGCTCGGTGAAGATGTAAGACCGCATCTTGGGGTGCCAACGCCTGGTGCGATGGCCAAAGTGAACCCCCGCCTCCAAAAGTTCCTTCATGTTCACTACTGCCACTTTTTTCCTCCCTTAGTTTTAGGCTTCCGCCCCCTTCACCCCGGTCGGGAACCATCTCTGGCACTCCCCGACCGATCCGGGGACGTGTTTGATCGGTTCATTTGGAAGTATAGCACATCGCGGGGGAGCGGGCAAGTTTGAGAAGGACCCTAATCTGTGCTATACTTCCCACAAAAGCGGAGGTCCAGATGGTCAGCGAGGAACTCTTAGCCATATTGGTATGCCCGGCCTGTAAGACCAAGGTGGAACTGGTAAAGGGCTCTTGGCTAGTTTGCCAAAACGAGGATTGTCGCCGCAAATACCCCATCAAGGATGATATCCCCATCATGCTCATCGAGGAGGGAGACAAATATATCGATCTCTCCGTAGAGGAGTTGGGGACGCCTTAGGTTGAACCCTCCGTATTGAAACCCGACGGCACTCACGCCACCTCTTGTTGCTAGGGACAATCGAGGGACGCAAGTGGCCCTTTGAGGTGATAGAGTGAGGGGGCAAAGGCTCGTAGTCCTCAATGAGGGTTGGGATAAGTTAGAATACCTGGTGGAAGGGGTGCTCCGCCCCGCCGGCTATGAGATCCTCGCTGCCACCAATATAGAAGAATGTCTCCATCTAGGCTTATGGGAGAAACCCGACCTTATTATCATGACCTCTCCCTCTCTTTCCCCCTCCACCTTAGCCACTCACCGGAGCATCCAAGCCAAGTTGCCCGATATGCCGGTACTGCTCGTGG
This sequence comes from uncultured Anaerolineales bacterium, assembly GCA_964442805.1. Classification (GTDB taxonomy): domain Bacteria; phylum Chloroflexota; class Anaerolineae; order UBA7937; family UBA7937; genus CAYUAM01. Next base: position 9,142 of record CAYUAM010000038.1, read on the forward strand.
TCTCCACAGGTACCCAAGAATTAGTGGAGGAAGCCCTAGGGCAGGGAGCACGTGGTTGCCTTCTCTACCCCTTCGCCCCAGAGGCCCTGAGGGAGGCCATCGGGAAGGCCTTGCAGGGAGGGAGGCCAATCAAGGAGACCAAAGAGCCCTCCCGGACAGGGAAGCCACCGAAAGGGGGACGCTATCTCCAGGCCATAGGGAAAGCCCTGGTCTCCACCTTGGATTTGGAGCAGCTCCTCACCCGGGCGGTGGAAGCGGCCACCTATCTCACCGAGGCAGAAGAGGGTTCCCTCGCTCTATGGGATCAAGAAAGCGACGCCCTATACCTGAGGGCGGCTCAAGGGAGAGGGGAAAGGTATGCCCATACTCTCCAGAAGAAGGTAGAGGATAGCCTGCTCGAGGAGGTGCTAAGGAGCGGAGAGGTTAGGGTGGCTCATGGCCCCCGCGGCCATGAGTGGGAGGAGGCGAGGACTACTCCTCCGTTGGCCTTTTCGCTCCATGTCCCTTTGAAGTGGCAAGGGCAGGTGAGGGGCGCCCTGTCCGTCTTCAGGAGCGAGTCGAAAGGGGAGTTCTCTCCAGGAGAAAGAGATCTCCTCTTGGCCCTGGAGGACTACGCGGTCATCGCTATCCCTAACGCTCATCTCTTGGCCGACCTCCTCCCAGAGGAAGAACCCCTCTCCCCACCTCCAGAGAGAATGGAGAGGCGGAAGGGTGAAAGGAGGTCAGGGGAGAGGCGGAAGGCCGAACGGAGAGGGGAGGATCGGAGGGAAGGGGAGAGGAGGCAAGCCGAACGAAGGAAAGGCGAGAGGCGAGTCGACCTGCCCTGGACAGGGTCGCAGGGGTCAGCAGAAAAGGCTATATGGGAGGAAGAAGGTCATTCACATCTCCAGGAGAGGAGGTCAGAAGTGGCAGAGAAATTAGTAGGAAGGGTAAGCCATTACTACGGACGGATCGGCGTGGCGGTGATCGAGGTCTTGAGCACCATTAAGGTGGGAGATACCATCCGCATCAAGGGGGGCATCCGCGACGTCGAGCAACTGGTGGACTCCATGGAGATAGAACACCAGAAGGTGGAGGTGGCCAAGAAGGGCCAATCCATCGGGCTCCAGGTCATAGAGAAGGTGCGGGAAGGCGACCAGGTATATAAAGTCTAGCCCCTCATAAGCCGTCCAGCCTAACCGCTTGCTCCCCATGGGGTGCAAAGGAAGAACGGCCCCAGTTATGGCCCTGTGCGCTCCTCCCCGCAAGTAGGGAGATATACGGGGGCAGGCCTTATATCTCCTTCGTATCGGGGGAGCAAGCGATACCCTCCTTCGTAAGGGGCAGAGGATGCATATTGGCTCACCACCCCTACCGCTACGAGGGCCTCTCCCACTCGTATCTTGCGCTCGATCCCCGTGGCC
>CAYUAM010000039.1:0-10531 GCA_964442805.1 uncultured Anaerolineales bacterium
AACTTCGCTCAACACGGGGGCGTCGAGAAAGCAGGAAAGTGATGCATAAGAGAGATTATTGGCTTTCTACCCCATTTTCACTATGACCATCTTGGTGAAAAGAGGGCTGTTTCTTAGTCCTCTTTTTCTTTTATAGTAAAGAGTCTCCAGGAGATGCTTTCTTGTACTCCCTCTCTAAACTACCTCTGATAAAATCAATCAAAAGGAGCGGGTGATGGGATTCGCCTGTCCTGAGTAAAGCGAAGGGAACCCACTGATGCGCGAGTGGCGCGAGCACGAGCATACCAGCACGACGGTGATCAATGCCTTTATTGCGCCGGTGGTGGGTTGCGCCAAGCGCCGCCACGCAGCAGTCAGCCAAGCGCCCCAGTATTCCGGAAATATGGGAACATAGAAGTGGCCTTTGTAGTCGGCGCAAGAGTTAAGAGGTCAAATTCTAAAAAAAGACAAAATAACTGCCAGCAAAACCAAAAAAGCAATTTTTAGAAACTCTTTTCTCCACTCTATAACTTCAAGATAGTACTCAAGCGATAATCTCTCTTTTCCAAGATGAATTCTCCAACCACAAAGCCCAATTTTTGCCAAAACAAAAATTGATAATAAGAACAAAAAATTTCTTAAAAACATCCTCCCTCCTGCTAAAGTTAATTATAACATTATCCTGGGGCTTGGCCATCGCTTAGGAGCGGGTGACGGGATTCGCCTGTCCTGAGTAAAGCGAAGGGAACCCACGACATTCTGCTTGGGAAGAACCATGCCCTGCTCTTGACGCCAGTTGAAAGCCGCGCTAGAATGGGTACAAAGAATAGAAGAGCCTTCGCGGTCTCTCCCGAATGATCGAGGGTTAGACCAGGGCAGCAGACGCCCTGGGATCGAGATTCAACGACAAGGGCTCGTCTGCACACCTGGCAGGGGAGCCTACTTTTTGGGCTAGATCTTCTCCGGCACGGTTGGAGGGAAAAACAAGCGCAATAGGGAAAGCGTGAGAGCCGGTTGAATGTTCCACGAGAAGTGAAATCTTGTGACCAATTCGTGTCTCATGCTGCTAGTGAGTCATATGCGCAATGCTACGCATACTACCAAGTTATCTGTCCTCGCCCCAAAGTGGGCACCCAATGCTAATGATAAGGACTATGATTAGCTACGATCTTTGTATCATCTGGAACTGGGAACACGACGCCGATTTTGTTACGCTACTTGAAATAGCCTGCCGATGGCACGGGCTATCCCTGCTGCAAATTACTGCTGATAACCTTGGGGATATGCTGCAGTCCCTTGTCAACAACCTAATCGCCTTCCGGACTTTTTTCGACCGGGCTTCCGAGACTGATGTACGTTTTGTCCCTGTCGTTCAGTGGTCTCGGGAGCACGCCGTCTATCGCATCAACCCTTACGAGCAAGCGTCGCGGACCTGGGACAAGGCCTCTATGCATCCGGCCGTCATCGGCGCAGGCCTGTACACCCCTTACACCATCATCCTCCCCTCCTATCATGAACAGCCCGTCCTTCTCCCCATAGATCTGAGCCCATTGGGTGATAGATTCACCATCAAACCCGCTCATGGCGGTGGTGGCGAAGGAGTAATCATGGAAGCCACCTCGTGGAGCCATGTGCTCGTGGCCCGGCAAAGATATCCAGCTGACAGGTACCTCTTACAAGCCCATATCGTTCCGGCTCAACTGGGATCGCGTTCGGCATGGTATCGGGTTATCTATTGCGCAGGGCGGGTGTACCCATGTTGGTGGGACACCCAGACCCACATCTATACTCCGGTCACCCTTGCCGAAGAAAGCCGTTACCGCCTTGCTCCATTGCGCCACACAACCGCTTCCCTTGCCCGCATCTGCGGGCTCCAGCTGTTCTCTACTGAGATCGCCTTAACCCCCGATGGCCTTTTCGTCGTTGTAGATTACGCTAACGATCAGATCGATCTACGTCTGCAATCGAAAGCCCTTGACGGTGTCCCCGACGAGATCGTGCGTGATATTGCTGAACGTCTGGTCGCGCTCGTGGCGGCCCATTCTCCTCCTTCCTTGATGCAATGATTTGCCGAGAGCTGATCACCTAAAGTATTCTTGCATATCGTGGATTCTCCATCTGCTGCTGCCAAGCCACCCAGGAGGTGAAGGCGGTGGTGAACTAGGTGTGTCATCATAGGAAACTTTGCGATGTTCGATCAAACTGTCATGCGGGCCACACGTCTTGAGGTCTCGCGAGAAGCTGAGGGGGTTGTCAAATGCAAATCGGTTTCTTTACCTTGGTTCTCAATAGCCACCTGCCCTATTGCCGCTTAGCTGGCCGTTGGCCTCATGGTGAAGAGTGGATTCATGAGGCGATTGCCGAAACCTATATTCCATTGCTCAATGCTCTAACTGACCTCCATGAAGCCGGACTTCCCTCAAAACTGACCATTGGTTTGACCCCCGTCCTAGTTGAGCAGTTGGCAGATCCTTTGGTGCTCGACCATTTCGATCGCTACCTGGAAGAGAGAATCGGGGCTGCCCAAGGAGATATAGAAAGGTTTAGCGCAGAGGGGAATGCTCATCTCTGCTATCTTGCTTCTTTCTATAAGGAATGGTATAGCCAAATCGGGCAGGCCTTTCAGGGTCGTTACAAGCGGGATCTGGTAGGGGCGTTTCGTCGCTTGCAAAATTTGGGGGCCATTGAGATCGTCACCTCTGCGGCCACTCACAGTTACTTGCCTCTCCTTGGCACCGATTCCTCTATCTATGCCCAGATTAAGACCGGCGTAGCCGCCTACCAGCACCATTTCGGCCTCAAACCGCGGGCCATTTGGCTGCCCGAGTGTGGTTACCGTCCCGCTTACTTTACCGAAGATGGCAGAGTGCGACCCGGTATAGAGAGTTTCCTGGCAGAGGAGGGACTCGGGCTTTTCTTCGCCGAGACCCATACCATCGAGGGTGGTGAGCCGGTTGGTGTGGCTGCTGGAGAGGCAATCGGACCCTACGGAGCCATAAAGCGGCGTTACGTCCTTCCTAAAGAGGATTACAGCCCACCCCAAGAGAGGACTACTCTTCGCCCTTACTACGTTCTTGGTAGCGCAGAGCGAGACGGAACCCACCCCGGGGTGGCAGTCATCGGCCGTCACAACCGAGTCAGCATGCAAGTCTGGTCCGCCGATTGGGGTTACCCCGGCGATTACGATTACCGGGAGTTCCATAAGAAAGACGGCCTATCTGGCCTCCGCTACTGGCGCATCACCAGCGCTAAGTCAGACCTGGCCTATAAGGAGTACTATCACCCTGACTGGGCGGAGTGGAAGGTCGGCGAACACGCTCGACATTTCGCCTGGTTGGTAAGGGAGATCCTTTCTAGTTACCACCGGGAGACGGGGCAACGGGGCATCGTGGCGGCTATTTACGACACCGAACTATTTGGCCATTGGTGGTTCGAAGGCATAGATTGGATAAAGAAGGTGATTCAGGAACTGGCCACTAGCCAAGGAGTGGGGCTGACCACTGCCACTGGCTATGTCGAAGCCCGTCCGCCCACGGAGGTGCTGGCCCTCCCCGAGGGCTCCTGGGGCGTGGGAGGCGGCCACTTCACCTGGGACAATGGAGATACCCATTGGATGTGGGGGGAGATCCATGAGGCTGAGCGGCGCATGGAGGGGCTGGCAGCTCGATATGAGGAGGCTGACCAAGGGGCCTATAAGGTCCTCAACCAAGCGGCTCGAGAGTTGTTGCTCCTCCAATCCAGCGACTGGCCTTTCCTGGTCACCACTGGCCAAGCGAGGGAGTATGCCATCCATCGTTTTCAGAGCCACTTAGAGCGTTTCTCCCGCTTAGCCGATTCTTTAGAGATAGGTCATCCTGACCAAGGGCTGGCGGAAGAGTATTGGGAGCAAGATAAGGTCTTCCCCCACATCGATTACCATTGGTTCCTCCCTCGTTAGCCCAAGACCTCTCTACGCTCCATTCCTATCTTGTCACATTGCTAGGAGCAGAGCCCGAGGATATAATATGTTCAGAGGATAGTTTAGGTGGAAACCCTTTCTAAGGTCAGGCCTCTAAAGATACTTTTCGCCTCCGCGGAGGCTATTCCCTTTTCCAAGGTGGGAGGCCTAGCAGATGTGGCCGGCTCCTTGCCCCGGGCTCTAACCAAAATGGGCCACGATATACGCTTGGCCTTACCTTGCTATGGGATGATCGACCTTGAGAAGTTCGATTTTCGTCCTTTTAATGAGCCCTTCCCGGTGAAAACTGGCGGCGGAAGCCAGGCTGTTTCCGTGGTAAGCACCGCTTTAGGCCACCCCGAGGTCATCGTCTACGCTTTCAAGAACGAAAGATATCTGGGGGTTGATAGGCCTTATGGCGAAGGGGAGGGAGAGCGTTTCATCTTTTTTGGGCTGGCGGTGATAGCCTTTCTCAAGGCTCGCCACTGGCTCCCAGACTTGGTCCATGCCCACGATTGGCACACCGCCTTATTGCCTACCTGGCTGGGGACCAAGGGGCAAGAGGAGCCTTTCTACAGAGGCGTTGCCACCCTCTTCACCATCCATAACCTGGCCTACCAAGGTACTGTGAGCGACTCACTCCTGACCTTCGCCGGGTTGAATGGTGTCGTCGCTCCCCTGGAGGTAGAAGACCAGGGAGAGGTTAACTGGATGGCTCAAGGGATCGCCCATGCCGACTGGCTTAGCACTGTTAGCCCGCGCTATGCAAGGGAGATCCTGACCCCAGAGTTTGGCTGTGGCTTAGACCCTCTTCTAGGCCAGCGACGGGATAGACTAGAAGGCATCGCCAATGGCTTAGACTATGATCTGTGGAACCCAGCCACGGACCCTAATCTCGCTGTCAATTACGATTTAAACTCCCTAGGTGCACGGAGCGAGAACAAACGGGCTCTTCAAGAGGAGGCTGGCCTTACTGCTAGTAAGGATACTCCTTTAGTGGGAATGGTCTCCCGCTTGACGGAGATGAAAGGCTTCGACATCGCAGAGCCGGTTATCCGAAGGCTTCTGGCTGGAGAGGCCCAGTTCGTGCTTTTGGGCACCGGCCAATCTCAGTATCAGGAGATGTTCAGAGCCATTGAGGCCCAATATCCCACCAAGGCCAAAGCCTTCTTTAGATATGACGATGCTTTGGCTCGGCGAATATATGCCGGCAGCGACATCTTCCTTATGCCATCGCGTTTTGAACCCTGTGGCCAAGGCCAGTTGATAGCCATGCGCTACGGTAGCGTCCCGCTGGTTCGAGCCACCGGTGGTTTGGCCGACACGGTGTCCAACTACGATGATGGCTCAGGCACCGGCTTCCTCTTCGAGGAGTATAGCCCGGAGGCTTTCTGGAGGGCCTTATCCAGGGCTTTAGAACTCTATGTTTGCGACCGCAAGGCTTGGCTAGGCCTGCAGGGGAGGGGCATGACCCAAGATCTATCTTGGGAGGCCTCGGCGCGCAAGTATGAGGCCCTGTACCAAAAGGCTATAGCCATATCATCGAGGAAGGATTGAGGCCCCCATAGCCTCCCGAGAATCGGAGGCGATATGAAACGCATTTTGGCCATGATCATGGCCGGAGGGGAAGGCAACCGCTTGAGCGTCCTCACCGAGAAGCGAGCCAAGCCGGCGATCCCCTTCGCCGGCCGGTATCGCATAATCGACTTCGCCTTAAGTAACTGCGTTAACTCTGGGATTTTCGATGTGGGCGTCTTGACCCAGTACCGTCCCCACTCCCTTAACGAACACATTGGTTTGGGTGAGCCTTGGGATCTGGATCGCTCCCTCAGCCTAGGGGTTAAGTTGCTGCCGCCTTACCGAGGAAGACGCGATTCAGATTGGTATCGGGGTACGGCCGATGCCGTGATGCAGAACCTGGACTTCATCCGTCGGGGCAACCCTGATCTGGTCTTGGTCCTGGCGGGAGACCACATTTATAAAATGGATTTTCGCGAACTGCTCGCCTTCCACCTGGAGAAGGAAGCCCATGCTACAGTGGCGGTTACCCGAGTGGCCTGGCAGAACGCTCATCTCTTCGGCACCCTCTCTGTCGACCAGGGAGGCCAAATCACCAGTTTTGTAGAGAAGCCTCCCAAGCCCCTCAGCAACCTGGCCTCCATGGGCATCTATGTCTTCAATCCGGAGGTCTTGGACCGGGTCCTTAAAGAGGACAGCCGTCGGCCCGGTTCCACCCATGACTTTGGTCGTGACATCATCCCCTCCATGATAGAGGAAGGGCGCATCTACGCCTTTCCATACCACGGTTACTGGGTGGATGTGGGAGCGGTGGAAACCTACTGGCAAGCCCAAATGGACCTTCTCGTTGATAAACCGGCGCTGGATTTGCACGACCGGCAGTGGCCCATCTACACTCGCAGTAGGCAGAGGCCACCAGTGCAGATAAAGGCAGGGGCCAAGATCGCCGACAGCCTAGTAACCGATGGGGCCTACATTGCTGGTCAAGTTGAGCGTTCTATCCTTTCTCCAGGCGTCCAGGTGGAGGCGGGAGCATTGGTCCGCGAGTCGGTGGTCATGAACGATACCGTAATCGAGTCAGGAGCGATAGTTGAACGGACCGTCCTGGACAAGAGCATCATCATAGGGAAAGACTGCCAGATTGGGGCGATTGGGGAGGGCAAAAGGCTAGCCATCGCCGTAGTGGGCAAGAACAGCCGACTGCCAGTGGGCATGCGTATCGGTGCCGGGGCGGTCATCGGTTGTGATATGAGTGCTGACGATTTCCCCCGCAAGGTCATCGGCAGGGGCTCCCGCGTTACACTGAGCACTTCCTCCTGAGGCGTGGAATGTCCAATCATATCTATCTCGCCCTGGCCATCCACAACCATCAACCTGTGGGCAACTTCGAGTGGGTCTTCCAGGAGGCCTACCGAAAGGCTTACGCGCCCATGGTTACAGCCTTGGAGGCCCACCCTTCTGTGAGGTTAGCCCTCCACTATAGCGGCTCTCTCCGCGACTGGTTGTTGGAAAAACAGCCCGCTCTCCTGAAACGGATAAGGGCCTTGGTGGAGAGAGGCCAGGTGGAGATTATGACCGGTGGTTACTACGAACCGATCCTCGTCGCTTGGCCGGATGTAGATAAGTTGGGCCAAATTGAAAAACTTACCCAGGCCATCAGGGACGACTTTGGCTGCAAGCCGAAGGGGGCCTGGCTCTCGGAGAGGGTATGGGAGCCGCATCTGCCTAAACCTCTGTGCCAGGCTGGGATTGAATATACCATCGTTGATGACACACATTTCAAATATGTGGGCTATGCTGATGATGACCTCTTCGGATATTACCTTACCGAGGAACAAGGATATACGCTCAAGATCTTCCCTACCTCTAAGCACCTGCGTTATACCATTCCCTGGGCTCCTGTGGAGGAGGTGATGGCCTGGCTTCGAAGTCAAGCCAGCCCCAACGGCGCAAAAGTGGCCATCATGGGCGACGATGGGGAGAAGTTCGGCCTCTGGCCCGGTACATACAAGCATTGCTGGGAGGAGGGATGGATCGAGGAGTTCTTTGCTCAACTTGAAGCCAACAGTGACTGGTTGACCCCCATACCCCCAGGCGAATATGCGGCTCGGTTCGAGCCCCTGGGGAGGATATATTTGCCCACCGCGGCCTACGATGAGATGACCGAATGGGCCCTGCCCGCGGAGGCCTCGGGGGAACTGGTGGCCCTCAAACACCGACTTCAAGAAGAGGGCCGGGAAGAGGTCCTCCATTTCCTCAGGGGCGGCTTCTGGCGTCACTTCATGGTTAAGTACCAGGAAGTCAATCAGATGCATAAGAAGGCTCTCTGGGTGAGCGAGAATGTGCATGGCATGGCCGAAGGCCAGGCTAAGAGAGAGGCCCTAGACCACGTTTGGGCTGCCCAAGGCAACTGTGCCTACTGGCACGGGGTTTTCGGCGGCATCTACCTCTTTCACATCCGAGGAGCGAATTACTACCATCTCATCCAAGCCGAGCGCTTGGCAGATGCCCAGCGCAAAGGCAGCGCACCTTGGGTAGAGACGGCGGTTGTCGATTTCGACCTCGATGGACGAGACGAAATAGTCCTTACCAGCGAGGAGCAAAGTTTAGTGCTCAAGCCAAGCCAAGGCGGGTGCCTGGTGGAGTGGGATCATCGTCCCTTGGCGTTGAACCTCCTCAATACCATGACCCGGCGACCCGAAGGGTATCATCGGCCCCTTAAGGAGGCAGCGGAACGAGGGGACATCGTGGTAATGGGCCAAAGCGAGCGAAATCTAGAGACCATCCATACTGTTGCGGTCAGGGTCAAAGAGCCGGGCTTAGAGGAGAAACTTTTCTACGATTGGTATCGCCGGGGGGCTCTTATCGATCATTTTCTCCACCCTGACACAGAATTAGAGCATTTCTATCGAGTCAGATATGGCGAACTGGGAGATTTTGTTGACCAACCATATAGATACAGCATTTCCCAATCGTCGGATAGGGTAACGGCCACTCTAAGGCGAGAGGGGCAGGTCTGGCAAGGGGAGATCGCCGTGCCCGTAGATGTGGAAAAGGAAATCGACCTGACGGCGGGCCAGGCCTGTCTTCGGGTTAGGTACCGGATAATGAACGAAAGCGACGACCCCTTGATCGCTCTCTTCGGTGTGGAGAACAATTGGGGTCTGGAAGTTGGATCGGATTCTTGCTTCCTAGCGCTCGAACCCGAAGGTAGCCGGCACTCATTAGCGGCCCTGGGAAGCGGGGAGGGGATAGCGAAGTTAACTGTGGCCAGCCAACCCTTGGGCGTTGAGATCGGACTCTCCTTTGAGCGCCCGGCCAACCTTTGGCATTTCCCCATCGAGACCATATCCATGTCCGAGGGAGGGTATGAGCGCAGTTATCAAGGCACCTGCACCCTGGCCTGGTGGCCCCTGGCCCTAGAGCCAGGGGAGAAATGGGAGGCCGGTTTGACCTTCACCATCGCGGCTTCAAAGAGAGCAGAAGAAAGTGACCTCCGAGAAGGCTAGAGCCCTCTGTGTTCACGGCCATTTCTATCAGCCCTCTCGGGAGAACCCCTTCAGTGGAAATGTCCCCAGGGAAGTGGCGGCAGCGCCCTATCATGATTTCAACGAAAAGATCACGGAAGAATGTTATCGACCTAATGCTCGTCTGGGCAACTACCAGAGGATCAGTTTCAACTTTGGCCCTGCCCTTCTGTGCTGGCTGGAGGCTAATGCTACCCATACCTATCAGGCCATCCTTGCCGCGGAGAAGGTGGTGAGGGTGGCCAATGGCGTTGGCAACGCCTTGGCCCAAGGCTATCACCATACCATATTGCCTTTGGCCAGCCGTCGTGACAAGGTTACCCAACTCCTTTGGGGTATTGCCGATTTTGCTCACCGTTTCAGCCATCCGCCCTCAGGCCTCTGGCTGCCGGAGATGGCGGTGGATTTGGAGACATTGGAGGTCATGGCTGAAGCGGCTATAGCCTTCACCGTCCTCGATCAGCATCAATTGGTGGGCGAGGTCAAAGGGGCAGGGCCGTATAGGGTAGATCTGTCCGATGATCGATCGATAGCCGTATTCGTCCGCGATACCTTCCTCTCTAATCAAATTTCCTTTAGCGCCTACCGTGGAACCTCAGACTTGGGGCCAGCGATGGCTTGGGTGCATAGTAACCTCAAACCACGCTGGGAAGACGCTGCTCCCTTAACCCTCATCGCTGTCGATGGGGAGAACTTTGGCCATCATCACCAGGACGGCGCTCGCTTCCTGCACGATTTGGTCAATGGTGAGGCTGCTGGAGCCGGTTATGAAGTTGTCTGTCTCACCAAATACCTTAAGGAAAACCCTCCCCAGCAAACCGTTTCCATTAACGAGAATACATCATGGAGTTGCTCCCACGGCCTGGCTCGTTGGTCTACCGGCTGTGCTTGCACCCTGGGAGATAGCTCTTGGAAACCTGCTCTGCGGAACGCCCTGAGGCAACTGGCCGAGGAACTGGACCTGCTATACGTCGAAGCATGCCACCAGGCAAACCTAGACTTTTGGCTCCTGAGGGATAGATATATTCGGGTGGTGCTGGGCGAAGCAGTCCTCTCAACCTTGTTGGCGGAGCAAGGAGCTCAGCCTTTGAGCACAGAGGTTGAAAATCGTTTGGAACTACTCTTGCGTTCTCAATTGCACCGACAGGCCATGTTCGCCAGCGACGCCTTCTTCTTTGAAGATCTCGACCGCCTTGAGCCTCGATACGCCATCGCCAATGGCGCAAAAGCCATCTCTCTAGCCTACGAGGCCACCGGGCAAGATCTAATCCCCCAATTCAGGGCCAACTTGGAGAAAGCGGTAAGCGGGGCGAACTCCATCACCGGGGCCCAAATGCTAGACCAAGTACTCGGGGAACCGGCTTAAAGGCTTGAACCTATATTGACAAAGAGGGGAATTTGTGGTATCAACTATCCTGGATTCCTGTGAACGGTTAACTCATTGAGCCTTAAGGGCTAAAAGTGAGGACTCGGCCGCCATCGGCCGGGTCAACTTATGTATCGAAGCTAGTGAAACGAGATAGGTCATACGATATCGTTGAAGGGGTGAGAGATCATGCCAGTCATGCAT
>CAYUAM010000040.1:0-10427 GCA_964442805.1 uncultured Anaerolineales bacterium
ACCGATGCCTGCGTCAGCAACGCTTGCGTCAATACCCCCATCCAAGGCTGCTGCACCTCCGATACCCAGTGCCAGGCCTCAGACGCTTGTCATGACGCCTTCTGCAACCTGCAGACCAATACCTGCGATGAGAATCCCATCCCAGGCTGCTGCCTCTCCGACACCGAGTGCAATGACGGGAACGCCTGCACCACCAACGAATGCATCGATAACCGGTGCGTCTACACTCCGGAGTGCACCGAGAATGCAGACTGCAATGACGATAACGCCTGCACCGCAGACTCGTGCGACGCCAGTGGCTGCTGCGTCCATGAGTTCATATGCGAGTGCAAGAGCAACGCCGAATGCGATGACCAAAATGCCTGCACCACCGATGCCTGCGTCAACAACGCCTGCGTCAACACACCCATCACCTGCAATGACGGCGTGGACTGCACCGATGACTCATGCAACCCCGCATCCGGTTGCGTCTACACCTCGGACGACTCCTACTGCAATAATGGCCTCTTCTGCGACGGCGAGGAGTACTGCGACCCGGACAAGGACTGCCAGGACGGAACGCCGGTCAACTGCGATGACGAGGAGGTCTGCACCGACGACAGGTGCAATGAGGCCAAGGACAAGTGCGTTCATGAGTTCGATTCCGACAACGCTCGAGCCTGCAGGCTCTCTGCCATCGCCAGCACGGACTGCACTGATTGGTCGTGCACCCTCACCTCCAAGGAAGCGAAGGGCGACTACTCCGTCAAGGTGATCCTGGATGGCGACGTCGTGTTCGAGAAGAGCGGGACACTCCTGGGGACGAAGAAATTCGAACAGGGGTTGGCCCTGGCCGGGACGGGCGACCACGACATCAAGGTTACCTGCTCAATTAAGGTCGGCGACGACGTGGTCAAGGATGTCTCGGAGAAGACCCTCCATTGTGGGAAGGGAGGGCCGACTCCTACCCCCACGCCGCCACCGCCACCAACGCCTACGCCCACCCCCGTCTCCGAGGTCAAGGGAGTGGAGGTCCTGCCCACCACTGGCGAGGTAGCGACCCTGGGTGTCTCCACACCCATGATGCTCAGAGCCCTGGGAGTGCTACTCATGACCTCTGGCGGCCTCTTGGGCTGGCTCAATCGAGGGAATTCTGGTCCCGGTTCGGGCTCCGGTGGTCCAGCAGCGGGAGACCCACCGTCAGGCCACCGTCCCCCCAGTCGGCAGAGGTTAACACACCGCCGTAACGGCTCCGGCCCACGGCGAAGCGATCCTTGGCAGCCATAATCCCGAGGTCGCTAAGCCGCAAGCCGCTTAGTTGAAACACAAGGGGCGCCCTACCAATCAAAGGGGGGTGCCCCTTGCTCATCCCTTGATATCTGGTGTATCCTTAAAGGAAGCACATACTAGCAAGAGTGGAGGGTCAAGAGATGACTAACACAGCCGATGACGAATTGTTCGTGGTGAGAAAGCAGCACCTCTACCTGGTGATGGCGGCGGTTATCTTCTTCGTGCTGGGACTCACCGTAGGGGTCTGGATCTCTTCCATCTCTATCACCCCGGTGGCCCATGTAGTAGTAACAGTGGCCACGCCCACCCAACCGCCTGGGATGGTGGCGAACCCTTCCACGCCCACGGTGAGCCCGCCCACCCCGCCGCCGGAGCCAGCGGAAAGTCCCACCCCCTCGCCCACGCCCGCGCCCATAGAGGTCAGCGCCGACGATGACCCGGCGGTGGGGCCGGAAGATGCCCCCGTGCTCATAGTGAGTTTCTCCGACTACCAGTGTCCCTTCTGCGCACGCTTCGCCTTGGAGACCCTCCCCCAGATACTGGAGGCCTATGAGGGCAAGGTAAGGTTCGTCTTCCGGGATTTCCCTTTCCACACCTACGCTCAGAAGGCCGCTGAGGCGGCGGAATGCGCCGATGACCAGGGCCAATTCTGGGCCTATCACGATACCATTTTCCAGAACCAAAGCGCCCTGACCCTCGACGACCTAAAGAAGTATGCGGCTGATTTAGGGCTGGACACGGCCGCCTTCGATGAGTGTCTGGATTTGGGCAAGTACGAAGAAGAGGTGCAGAGCGACCTCCAAGCGGGCTTGGGCTACGGGGTGGGGGGCACCCCCACCTTCTTCATCAACGGCCGAGTGATGGTGGGCGCTCAACCCTTCGCCGCCTTCCAAGCCCTCATCGAGGAGGAATTGGCCCAGTAGAGGTGGAGGGGATGAAGCGTTTATCCAGAAGTAGGAGGCGCAAGGTTCCCCTCTCGGCTATAGGGGTTGGGCTCTTGCTTTTGGGAGCCATCCTCCTGGCCCGGTGGGCCTATCCCTGCCTGGCCTCAAAACTATGGGCGAGCATGGATACCCCCTCCCCGTTTCTGACACCTACTCGGTCGCCCACCGCCACCCCCGTGGACTGGCTCACCTCCTGGTACAGCACCACCCCCTCCAGCCAGGAGGAGGGCAGCCAGTCCGGGGCGGAGGAGAGCGGTCAACCTACCTTAACGCCCACCCTTCCCCCCGCCTCGACACCCATACCCTCGGCTACCCCCGGGGCGGAGAGGCCAACGGAGGTGCCACACGCTCCGCCGGCCACTCGGTTGGTGATCCCGGCCTTGGGGATCGATGCCCCCATAGTGGAGGTGCCCATCACCAACAAGACCTGGGACGTCTCCCAGGTGGTGATGGAGATCGCCCATCTGGGGGGGACGGCCAACCCTGGGGAGGAGGGCAACATGATGTTGGCCGGCCACGTGACCCTTCTGCGCGGGGGGTATGGCCCCTTCAAGGACCTCCATAAACTGGAGCCGGGAGATTCGGTCATCGTTTACGCTGGGGAGACCATTTATTCCTACCAGGTGGTGGAGAAGAAGGCCGTGGCTCCCACGGACGTATCGGTGGCCTACCCCACCCCTGACCCCACCCTCACCCTCATCACTTGCATCAACTGGGATGCGCAGGCCCGCATCTACCAGGAACGGCTAGTGGTGGTGGCCAAGTTGGCTGAGCAAGCCTCACTTAACCCATAGAGCCCGGCTTCTGGTCGAACCACACTCTATATAACCCCTTCGGCCTCCCCGCTCTCACCGAAACTGCATTCTCCGCTGGTTAACGTTCACCCTTTGAAATAAATTGGACGCCCTAAGTCATATAACGTATAATAGAAATTGGAAAGGTTTCCTGCCTTGCCTCTAGCGCGACTCTTTCAAGGTGACCCGAGGCGAAAGAGGGCCAGCGCAAACGATGTCGGCTGGCCTTCAATCTGTGTGCCGAACAGGATCATCCTGTCCGGGGAGAATAAGGCCTTGACCTCAGAGAATCTATTGAGCCGATACGGTTTCCTATTCCCACGGAGCGAGGTGGCTCATAGCGCGACCGAGGCGGCGCGTCTGGCCTCCCAGATGGGCTTCCCCGTGGTCTTGAAGGTCGTCTCGCCCCATATCGTCCACAAGACCGAGGTGGGAGGGGTGGTGCTAAGCAGCCTCTCCCAAAGGCAAAAGAAGCCCATCTTATGTGGGGCTATGGGAGGGGATTATACAAAGAGGATCTCCCAAGCCATAGAGGCGGAGGGCGTGCCCGTCTACCACTCGGTTCGGGAGTGGATGGCGGCAGCCAAAGGCCTGGCCCATAGAAAAAGAGAGAAGGAGCATGGTAGATGAGCCAACCTTGGAAGACGGAGAAATGGTTCACCAGCCCCTGGAACTACCTCCCCGAGGTGACCAAGGGCTTCGCCTTCCCCAAAGAGATAAAAATCCATGACATGACTCTCCGGGACGGCGAACAGCAGGCCGGGATCGAATTCCGCAAGGAGGACAAGGTCCGCATCGCCGAGATGTTGGCCGAACTAGGCGTGCATCGCATCGAGGCCGGCATGCCCGCGGTCTCCAAACAAGATGAGGAAGCCATCAAAGAGATCGTCAAGCGCAACCTGGGGCCGGAGATCTTCGCCTTCTGCCGCTGCGTGGTGAGCGACGTGGAGATGGCCGCCGATTGCGGGGTGGACGGCATCGTGGTGGAGATACCGACCAGCCGCCACCTCATAGAGTACGCCTACCAATGGCCCATGGAGAGGGCCCTGGAGCAATCAGTGAAGGCCACCAGCCGGGCCAAGGAACTGGGCCTCTACACCGCCTTCTTCACCATCGACGGCTCGCGGGAGGATATGGATTGGCTCCTCGATTTCATCGACCAGGTGGCCACCCAGGGCCATATGGATGCCCTGGTCCTGGTGGATACCATGGGGGTCTGCACCCCCCAATCCATAGAATATTTCGTCCAAAGGACAAAGGCGAAGGTGAAAAAACCTTTGGAGGCCCATTTCCACAACGACTTCGGCCTGGCCGTGGCCAACACCTTGGTGGCCTTGGCCAACGGGGTAGAGGTGGCCCACACCTCCATCTGTGGCGTGGGGGAGAGGTCTGGGGCTGCCGCCTTGGAGGACGTGGTCATGGCCCTCCTGACCCTATATGGGATAGACCTAGGACTGAAATACGATAAACTCTACGAACTGGCCCAGATGACGGTGGGACTTAGCGGCCACCGGCTGCCCCAGAACAAATCCATCGTGGGCGACGGCCTCTTCGCCATCGAGTCGGGGATAGTGGCCATGTGGATAGCCCGCTGCACCGGCCCCCTGGCCACCGAGGTCTTCCCCCTCCACTGGGAACTCATGGGGCAAAAGCCCCCAGAGGTGGTCCTGGGCAAGGGTGCGGGCAAGGCCTCCATCGTGGCCTGGCTGGAAAGATTAGGGTTGGAAGCCTCCGAGGAGGAGATCGACCGCCTCATCCCCCTGGTCAAGGAGGAAGCCATGGCCAAGAAGAGGCTCCTCACCGAGGAGGAATTTAGAGCCCTGGTATATAGGGTGCAGGGAGGTTAATCTCCTTAAGTCTTTGAGACTGCGCCAGTCAAAGGAGCAAGCATGCCTAAGATCGGTTTCGTCACCATCGGCCAAGCCCCCAGGGACGACATATTGGGGGATATAGGGCCCTTATTGAGGGGCGTGGAGATAGTAGAAGCGGGAGCCTTGGATGGGCTCTCTGGCTCCCAAGTTGCTGCCTTGGCTCCTGGGCCAGGAGAGGCTCCTTTGGTAAGCCGCCTGCGCGACGGCTCCCCGGTGTTAATCAGCGCGGAGAGGATAGAGCCCCTCCTGAAACGGAGCGTGGAGAAGGTTCGGGGCCAGGGCGCTGACCTGGTAGCCCTCCTTTGCACGGGGGATTTCCCGGGGCTGGAAGGCCCCTCCCTGCTCCTTCCCAGCCGAATCCTTTACCAATTCGTCGCCTCCATAATAAACCGCGAGGCCAGATTGGGGGTCCTCGTGCCCTTGGCGGAGCAGAAAGCCTCATCCGAGGAAAAATGGGGGCCTCTATGCGGCCATCTGGTGGTCGCCTCCCTCTCCCCCTATCCCCATCTCGAGGCCAACTTGGGGGAGATAGAATCTTGGCCAGAACGGGACCTAGTGGTGATGGATTGTCTGGGTTATTCGCAGGAGGCCAAGGAGAAGGTCAAGAGGGCAGTGAACTGCCCGGTAGTCCTCCCCCGGACCATATTGGCCAGGGCCATATTGGAATTGATCTAGTGGTGGTAGGAAAGGTACTGCAAAAATGGACGAAAAGGCCATGGAGGAGAAGCAGGAACCCGAAAGCCCCAAAAGTCGAGGAGGCCGCCTAATCATAAGATTAGGCGGCCTTTCTATCACGACGAATACAAGAGGTTGACAAGGGCTGAAATCAGTGATAAAATGACGATGAATTTCAGAGATGAATAATCGTTCAGCATATGAAACATCAAGGACGATGAGACCATCCCTTCTTCTCACTGAGCAGATTCGACTCCAAAAGATTCATTTCCCTCCTACCTGAGAAACGGAGGCCTCCCATGTCTCAAATAGTCCCCCCTCGTTACCTCGCCCCCGCCCTGGATAGGGGATTGACCATCCTCGAATATTTGGCTGAAAACAGTAGTAGCCCTCAATCCTTGGCTAAAATGGCCAGAGATTTGGCCATGCCCAAAAGCAGCCTCTTCCGCCTCTTGGCCACCTTGGAGGCCAGGGGATATGTGGAGCGAGATGAAGAAGGAAGGTATCGGCTAGGGACCAAGGTGTTAGAGTTCGAGGAGGCCTATCGCCCCTGGTCAAGGCTTAGAGGCATGGCTTCCCCCTTCATGCGCCAGTTAGCCGAACAGTCCAAGGAAACCTGCCACCTGGCCGTGCTGGGGGAGGGGGGAGCGGTATATATAGATAAGGTAGAGGGACCTAGATCCTTGACCCTATCCTCCAGGATAGGGGCCAAGGCGGTCTTGCACGCCAGCGCCGTGGGGAAGGTCTTAATGGCCGGTTTGAGGGAAGAGGAATTGGAGGAGTTTGTAGCCCGATACGGCTTGCCCAAATTGACGGAGAAAACCATCACTTCCCTTGCGGAGTTGAAGAGCCATCTGGCCAAGGTGAGGGAACAAGGTTATGCGGTGGACGACGAAGAGGAGGAAGGGGGAGTAAGGTGCCTGGGAGCGCCCATAAGAGACCACCGCGGGAAGACGATAGCGGCCCTTAGCCTGGCCGGATTGAGCGCCAATTTTTCCCCAGAGCGAATCCCCGAGTTGGTGAAGATGGTGAAAGAGACCACGGCCAAGATTTCACACCATTTGGGTTATGTATCTCCAGGAGGGAATCCAACTCAGAGCCTTTGATTAGGCTTCCCTCTTTTTTCTGAGGTTGGAAGGGGGTGATGAATAGGCGAAGGCTCCTTACTCTTCTACTCAGAGGAGAATCGAGGAGGAAGGATGTCCAAAAAGATAGCGTTGGTCATTGGCTTGCTGGTGGTCTTAAGCCTCCTCCTGGGGGCTTGCAAGCCGATGGCCATCCCCACCCCTACCCAAGCGCCACCTCCGCCGGAGCCCACGCCTACGCCGCCTCCCAAGGTCACGCCCACCCCCCCGCCACCTACCGTTCCCAAAGTCCTGACTCGGCCCATGGTCGTATGCGCGCCCAAGGAAGCGGTGACCATGGACCCCCATGCCGACGACTACGGCTACAGCCGTGCCATTCAAACTGGGCCCTATGAAGCCTTGTTGCGTTGGGAGGAACAACCCGATGGGACCTGGGCGCCGGGCCCCAACCTGGCCAAGTCCTGGGAGATCTCGGAGGACGGGCTAGAGTACACCTTCTATCTAGAGGAAGGGGTGAGGTTCGGCGATGGCACGCCCTTCAACGCCGAGGCGGTAAAGTGGAATTTCGAGCGGCTGGGAGCCTTGGGGCTTCAGCCATCCAGCAAGGTGTACGCGGCCGTGGATCTGAAGGTAGAAGCCATAGACGAATACACGGTGAAGGTCACCCTGCCGGAGCCTTACGCGCCCTTCATCTACCAGATGATCCAGAACCCCATGTTCATCAGCCCCACCGCAGCCGAGGCCAACGAGAAGGAAGGCGACTACGGCGAGCATGGCGACTACGCTCAGGCTTGGCTCTACGAGCACGCCGTGGGGACGGGGCCCTACCTCTTGCAGGAGTGGCTGCACGGGGAGAGAGCGACCCTGGCCAAGAACCCCGACTACTGGCGAGGCTGGGAGGGCAACCACCTGGAGTCGGTGGTGATCAAGGTCGTGGAGGAAGAGGCCACCCGCATGACGATGCTCAAGGGAGGGGAGTGCGATCTCACCTCGGAGATAAGTTCTACTGACCTCCCCGAATTGGAGGCCGACCCCAACGTGCAGGTCTGGGAGAGGCCCGGGATAGATGTCCTGACCATCCAGATCAGGCCCCATGGCCCCTTCGCCGACAAGAGGGTGAGGAAGGCAATAGCCCTGGCCTTCGACTATGACTCCTTCGTCAACGACATCCTCCTGGGCCGGGCGGTAGCGGCCAACGGTCCTCTCATTCCCGTGGAGTTCGGTTGGGACTCCACCCTGCCTCCCTACAAGCGCGATTTGGAGAAGGCCAAGGCCCTCATGGCCGAGGCCGGCTACCCCGACGGCATCGAGGGCGAGCAGGAGATGTGGATCATCCCGGCCTTCATGTGGTTCCTGCGCAGCGAGGCCGAACTGCTCCAGGCCAACTTGGCCGAGATCGGCATTACGGTCAAGATCGTGGAGTTCGGCGAGCCGGCCCCTTGGTGGGCCGGGGTCTTTGACCCTGATGTGGAGAAGCAGCCCACCTTCTTCGCTTGGAACTGGGGCGGCCGCACCGGTGACCCCGATTCCAACCTGCGGGATATGTATCATAGCAGCAAGAGACCGCCCAACGGGATGAACGGGGCCTTCTACAGCAACCCAGAGGTGGATAGGCTCCTGGATGAGGGAGTGAAGGAGCCAGACCCGGAGAAGCGGTTGGCCATCTACAAGAAGATACAAGAGACACTCATCGAGGACCAGCCCTTCCTCTGGCTGGCTTACCAGAAGACCTACAACTTCCTCAGCCAGGAGTTGAAAGGGTACGTCCTACCGCCCCTCCAGGAGTGGGAGTTCTCCTCCTATTACGACATGTGGCTAGAGGGCGAGTAAAACCTCCCTTTCTTGCTAGCGCCTTGGCCACATGGCGGCTAACGGCGAGGTGGCGAGAGATGGAACCGCACATTCCAGCCCTCTCGTCACCTCGCCATCCCTTGCGGGGATTCCCCCCCATATGGTAAATTGATATTGCCATGACCGAATATATCGTCAAGCGATTGCTCTCCCTAATCCTGGTCCTCTTCGGCATGTCCCTTCTGACCTTCACCATCACCCATATCATCCCCGCCGACCCGGCCAGGTTGGTGGCGGGCAACTTCGCCAGCGCGGAGATAGTGGAAGGCATAAGGGAAAGGTTGGGCCTCCACCTCCCCCTCTCGGAGCAATACCTTGCTAGCCTGGAATTGGCCTTAGTCAGCCTCTTCCTCCTGTGGACTGTGCGTCGCGGAATGTCCTATAGGGGGTCATATTTCTGGATAGTGCCAGGAGAAGGCCATGAAATGCGATCTCTGTGAAGGCCAACCGCCCAGCGTTGAGGTCTGCGAGCCGGAGGCCTTGCGGTTGGAGGAGCGAGATTGGGCAGAACGCTACCGCCAACAGAAGGAGGCTATGGAAGCGAGAAAGGCATATCGGAAAGGGGAAAAAGCCTCGTCATTGGCAGAATAAGAGTCAGAGAGGAGGTCATCGGTCATGATCAAAAGGTATACCTTGATGATACCGGGGCCCATCGACGTGAGCGAGGAGGTCCTGCAGGAGATGGGAGCCCCGGTAGTAGCCCACTATGGCAGCGATTGGGTGGAAACCTACCGGGAGACCATAGGCCTCTTGAAACAGGTCTTTCAGACCAAGGGGGATCTCTTCATCCTGGTGGGCTCAGGCACTGCTGGCCTAGACGCCGGCGTAGGCGGGCTCTTGAAGGGCGGGGAGAAGGTCCTAGTCCTAATCAACGGGAGTTTCGCGGAGAGGTTCTTCCGCATCGCCCAGGCTTATGGCCTGGATGCCCGCCGCTTGGAGTTCGATATCCTCAAGCCCTTGCCCCTTGAGCCGGTGGAGGGGTTCCTGAGGAAGGAGAAGGACACTCAGGCCATCTTGATGGTCCACCACGAGACCGCTACCGGAGTGGTGAACCCGGTCAAAGAGATAGGGCAACTGTGCAAAGAGTATGCTGTGCCCCTGATAGTGGACGCCGTCTCCTCCCTGGGGGCAATCGACCTCAAGGTAGATGAGTGGGGGGTGGATATCTGCGTTACCGCCTCCCAGAAGGGGTTGGAGGCCCCCCCGGGGCTGGCCTTGATATCGATAAGCGAGCGAGCCTGGAGGGTGATGGAGGCCAAGGGGCCTACTGGCCATGGCTTCTATCTCGACCCTCGGATCTGGCGCGAATTCCGGGAGGAGTGGGGCGACTGGCACCCCTCCCACGTCACTATGGCTACCAATAACGTCCTGGCCCTCCGGGCCAGCCTCAAGAGGATACTGGCCGAGGGGTTGGAGGAACATTTTGCCCGCTATCGGAGGGTATCGAAGGCCATAAAGAGCGGCCTGAAAAGCATGGGCTTCCAACTCCTGGTGGATGAGGCCTTCGCCTCCCCCGTCGTAACCGCGGCCAAGACCCCGGCGGATATCAAAGCAGAAAAGATCAGCGATTTCCTCAGAGACGAACGGGGCATCCTCATCTCCTTCGGCCCGGAACGATGGAGGGAGAATTCCATAAGGGTGGGCCATATGGGGGAGCAGATGAGGTTGGATCACATCGTGCCCCTACTTTGCGGCCTAGAGGAGGCCCTGAGGCACTGCGGGCTAGATATACCCTATGGAAAGAGCCTGAGCGGGATCCAAGCCTTCTGGGAAGGCTAGCCTGAAGTGAGGGAATTCCTGAAAGAGACCAAGGGATAGAAAAGGAGGTGGGCCTATGATCGTCGATTCCCATACCCATACCCCGAAATATAAGGGCGAGCGCCGAAAGAAGAGATCCAGTATAATACCATTTGGCGTCCGGATAGGTCAGTCAAGGTG